>NZ_JBEOVY010000005.1:0-3991 GCF_040295745.1 Saccharopolyspora sp. NPDC002686 | reverse complement strand
CGTCGACGATCGGGTCGTCCGCGGTTACGTGGGAGACGAGGTGGACGCTGCCGGACGGCAGCTTCTCGTGGTAGCGCCGCACCAGCTCGGTGGTCTCCTCGTCGTCCGGGAAGTACTGCAGCACCATCAGCGTCAGCAATGCGATCGGCCGGTCGAAGTCCAGCAGGCCGGCGACCCCGTCCGCGGCGAGCACCGCGTCCACATCGCGCAGATCCGCGTGGGTGATCGAGGCGTACGGGTTGCCGCGCAACAGGTTCTTGCTGTGTGCGACGGCGACCGGCTCGTTGTCGACGTAGGCGATCCGCGCGTGCGGGTTGCCCTGCTGCGCCACCTCGTGCACGTTGCCGACCGTCGGGATGCCCGAGCCCAGGTCCAAGAACTGGTCGATGCCGTGCGCCAGGCACCACTGCACGGCCCGCCGCAGGAACGACCGGTTGGCGCGGGCGGCGGCGGGAACTTCCGGTACCGCGTCGACGATCTTCTGGCCGATCTCGCGGTCCACAGCGAAGTTGTTCGCTCCACCGAGCCAGAAATCGTAGACCCGGGCGGCGCTGGGACGCGAAATGTCCACGTCGTCCAGGTCCGCATTGCCGTTCACCGCATCATCCAGCGCCATCTTCGTCCCCACTCCCGACACCTTGACGGCCTTGATGATCGTTCAACGACCCCCTTCAGCACAACACCGACGAGAAGCGATTCAGCCACGGCTCGGATCAACAAGTGCAGCTGTGCGGTGGACCGACCTCTCTGGGCAGTAGAGCTAGCGGCGGCTGGTGCGCAGGTGGATGCGTTCGCCTGATTTTCCGAAGAGGCTGAGCAGTTCGACCTTGCCGAGGCCGGTGGCGCCGAACCAGTGCGGGATGTGGCAGTCGAACTCGGCTGCTTCGCCGGAACCCATGATGAAGTCGTGGTCTCCCAGACGTACACGTAGGCGCCCACGAAGCACGTAGAGCCATTCGTGTCCGTCGTGGGTTCGCAGGTGGGGTTGTTCGTCGTGCGCTGGGATGATCAGTTTGTAGGCGCGGGGTTCTCTCTGGTGCCGTGAGAGCGGGATCAGCACGCGCCCGTCCTTCTTGGCCGGTTGCTGGGGCACGCGTGGATCGACGATCCGGGGCGCGGCGACGATCTCGTCGAGGGGGATGCCCAGTGCTGCGGTGATCGGGAGGAGCAGCTCGAGGCTCGGCTTGCGCTGACCCGATTCCAGCCGGGACAGCGTGCTGGTCGAGATGCCGGTGGAGCGCGCGAGATCGGCGAGGCTGACGGCCTTCTTGTCGCGGGTGCGCCGCAGGCGGGGTGCGATCTGCTCGATCACTCCATCGACGGTGGGCTGGTCTTCCATGCGACGCAGTCAACCAATGCGTCCCGGAAACGGCAACGTTGTTTGTCGATTCCGGTCGGACCTCCCGATCCTGTCCGTGGAGGTGATCCGAATGGACACGACAACGTACCCATCGGGCGAATCGCTCGCGGAGACGGTGTGGGACAGCGTCATCGTCGGCGGCGGGGCAGCCGGTCTGTCGGCCGGGATCGTGCTGGCGCGGGCCCAGTTCGCGACGCTGGTCGTGGACGGTGGTGCGCCGCGGAACGGCCCGGCAGACCACATGCACGGGTACCTGACGCGGGACGGCATGGCGCCGAAGGAGTTCCTCGCGACCGGGCAGGACGAGTTCACCGGTTACGGCGGAACGCTGGCACGAGCGACGGTGACCGATGTGCGCCGTGCCGAGGACGGTGTGTTCGAGCTGCGGCTCGACTACCGGCGCTTGCTGCGCAGCCGGTCGCTTCTCGTCGCCACGGGTCTGACCGACGATCTCCCTGACGTTCCCGGCCTGTCCGCAGGGTGGGCGTCGCTGGTGCATCACTGCCCGCACTGCCACGGCTACGAGGAGCGGGGGCGCACCATCGCAGTGATCGGCAGCGCGATGGCTCCGCACTCGGCGCACCTGGCAGCTCTGATGCGCCGCCACAGCCCCTCGGTGACGTTCTGCGTCAACGGAGTCGAGGTCGGCGCCGCCGAACGACGGCGCCTCACCGCCTACGGCGTGCGTCTCGTTGACGCAGGTGTCACACGAGTCGCAGCGGTCGACGGCGACGGAGCGCCGGTGGTGATCGAACTGGACGACGGCGGAACGGTGACGTGCGATGCGATTTTCGTCGGGACCCGTCCGGTGCCGCACGACGCCATCCTGACCACGTTGGGCGCGGCGAAGGACCCGGTGAGCGGGCTGGTCCCGGTCGATGCCGCTGGTGCCACGGCCGTTGAGGGAGTGTGGGCTGCGGGGAACGTGGTCAACCCGCGCGCTCAGGTCGTCGCGGCGGCGGGTGCGGGCTGCACGGCGGGCATTGCCATGACCAGTTGGTTGCTCGACCGCGAGCTTGCCGCCGCAGTCTCGGACAACGGGGGTGCGAGCTGATGACTGGCAACCCCGTCGAGACGTCCCGGAGCTCCGCGAGGCTGCCCGTCGGCGTGTACCTGCTCGCCTTCAGCTTGTTCGCCATGGGCAGCGCGGAGTTCCTGCTGGCGGGCGTGCTGCCGGCCGTGGCTACCGATCTCGAGGTCCCGCTGTCCTCAGCCGGGTTCCTCATCACCGCGTTCGCGCTCGGTGTCGTGGTCGGCGGGCCGCCGTTCGCCGTGCTCAGCCTGAGGTGGCCCCGGCGCACGGCGCTGATCGCCACCCAAAGCGCATTCGCGGCCAGCATCGCCGCCGGGCTGCTGGGGAACTACGAGGTCCTGCTGCTGAGCAGGGTGATTTCCGGCGTCGCCTACGCCGGCTTCTTCGCCGTTGCTTCCGTGACTGCGATCAGCTTGGTCACACCGGACCGCAACGCCCGCGCCTCGGGGGTTGTTGTCAGCGGTCTGAGCGTGGCCATGGTGGCCGGAGGACCTGCCGGCACCCTGCTCAGCCATTTCACCCAGTGGCGAGGCGGTTTCTGGGCCGTGGTCGCCCTGACGCTCGTCGGGCTCATCGGGTGCGCTGTCGGAATCCCCGCAGCCAGCACGGGTTCCCGGACCGCGCGGCCGAGTGTTTCGCGGGAGCTCACCACGGTCCGCACACCGCGGCTGTGGGGCATCTACGGGATCACGATCCTGACCACAGCGGCGTACATGATCACGTTCAACTACCTCTCGGCGATGCTCGCCGACATCACGGGAATCCCGGCGGTCTGGATCCCTGCGATCCTTGCCCTGTTCGGCATCGGCGCATTCGTCGGCTTGTCCATCGGCGGACGCATCTCCGACCGGCGCCCGCACCTCGCCCTCCTCAGCGGGGCGGCAACTATCGTGATCCTCTCGGTGACCCTGATGATCACGATCGGCAACGCCTGGGCGGTGATCCCCACGGTGTTCCTGCTCGGCGTCGCTGCTTTCGTGCTGAACCCCGCGATCTACGGCCGTGTCTTCGCCATCGCCGGAGACGCACCGACCCTCGCCGGGGCGACGACCGTGTCGGCATTCCAGCTCGGCATCAGCTGCACTCCCGTCCTCGCGGCAGTCGCGCTGACCCACGGCGCTGCCCTCACCTGGGTCTGCCTGATCGGAGCCGTCCTCGCCGCGATTGCAGTCCCTCTCATCCTCGTCGACCGCGCCAGCCTGGACGACGCTCCCAGCAGGACCATCGCAGTCCAGACAACTACTCCACGGAACGCGCAGTGACACCGCAATGCACTGCTCGAAGTCTGGCGAGCCGACGACTCGTCGAGCGCAACGGGGCCTGCTGTCGTGCCATCGGTGTGCGCCAGGCCCGATGTGACGAAGGCGTACCAGCTCGGTACACAGTGCTCAGTCCGATCTGCTCGCCGGTTGAGCGGATCGCGATCTGCAACGAACGATGTATCCGCGGGCTCGGGACAGTGCCCGGAGAACAGCCCGGTGTTGTGGGGTTTCGGCGGGGCTGGCGGGCGAGTTCGCGTTTGCTGGCATGACACGCGATTCCGATCACCTCGACGTGATGTGGGCGCGCGGCGGCGAGGACGCAGGGGTGAAGCGCCC
>NZ_JBEOVY010000004.1:0-60897 GCF_040295745.1 Saccharopolyspora sp. NPDC002686 | reverse complement strand
GCACAGCTTCGGCGCCCAGTTCGCCGAGGTCAGGGTGCACGTCGACACCGGGGAGGTGCGGGTGCCGCGGATGCTGGGCGTCTTCGCGGCCGGCCGGATGATCAACGCCAAGACGGCCCGCTCCCAGCTGCTGGGCGGCATGACCATGGGCCTGTCCATGGCGCTGCACGAGCACAGCGTGGTGGACCCCCGCTACGGCCACGTGATCAACCACGACTTCGCCGAGTACCACATAGCGACCAACGCCGACGTCGGCGAGATCGAGATCCACTGCCTCGACGAGCACGACCCGTACGTGAACCCGATGGGCACCAAGGGAATCGGGGAGCTCGGCATCGTGGGAACGGCGGCGGCCATCGCCAACGCGACCCACCACGCCACCGGAACCAGGGTCAGGGACCTGCCGATAACCCTCGACAAATTCCTGACCTGATACCGCAGGTCAGTCCGCAGCGGCGAGGGCTTCGGCGGCGATGACGTGCAGCGGCCGGTCCAGGGCCGCGGCGGCTGCTGCTACGTCGTCGTGCTCGGGTTTGGTGCGGTAGGGGCCGTGTTTCAGGCGGATCGCGTGGCCTTCGACGGTGACCGTGGTGGTGCGGCGGGGGAGGGCTCGGCGGTCGACCTGGTGGCTGCGGATGCCGAGGCTGCCGGTTTCGGACAGGACCAGTTCGGTCAGGGCCGGTTCCCGGTGGGGGTGGCAGAGGACGTGCAGGACGTGGGCCGGGCGGGACTTCTTCGTCGTCGACGGGGTCGTCCACGCGTCGGCCGCGCCTGCCCGCAGGGCCCGGTCGATGACGTGGCCGAGGAGTTCGCCGGTGACGTCGTCCACATTGCACTCCAGGACCAGCATCGGCTCGGCCGGTTCGGCGGTCAGCGGGGTGCCGAGGGTTGCGGTGAGGACGTTGGGGCGCTGCGGGAACCGTCGGGTGCCGGCGCCGAAAGCGGTGTTCTGGACGGTCATCGCGGGTGGCGGGACGAACTCGGTCCCGATCGTGGTGAGCAGAGCAGCGCCAGTGGGGGTGACTGTTTCGCCGGGCAGGTCGGTGCCGACGACCGCTGCGCCGCGCAGCAGCTGGAGCGTTGCCGGAGCTGGGGCGGGCAGCACGCCGTGAGCGCAGCGGACTGTGCCGGTGCCCAGCGCCAACGGTGCGGAATGGACGGCTGTGACACCCAAAACGTGCAGCGCGGCGGCCACGCCGACGGTATCGACCACGGTGTCCAGACCGCCGATCTCGTGCAGGTGCACGTCATCGGGGTGCTGGCCGTGCAGCGCGCCCTCCACCTCGGCGATCGCGCGGACCGCCGCGGCGGCCAGCTCCGCGACGGGCTCGGGCCGGGCTCGGCGGACCCGGGCGATGAGTTCCGAGGCGTGGCGTTCGGTGCTGGTGTCGTCGACCTCCACCACGGCCTTGGTCGCTGCGATGCCGTTGACCTGGACCTGCTCGCTGCGCAGCCGCCAGCCCGCCAGTCCGGTCGATTCGACCGCGGCGCGCACGTCTTCCAACGGCGCTCCGAGGCCGAGCAGCGCGCCGAGCAGCATGTCACCGGACATCCCGGTGACCGGGTTGAGCCATAGGATCATCGGCGTCCCGCCGCAGTGTGGGCCAGCCGGTGCGCGGCCATCGCCGCGCCGAAGCCGGAATCGATGTTGACCACGGTCAGGCCGGCCGCGCACGAGGTCAGCATGGCCAGCAGTGCCGTCACGCCCTCCAAGGCCGCGCCGTAACCGGTCGACGTGGGCACCGCGATCACCGGGCACGCCACCAGACCGCCGACCGCGCTGGCCAGCGCCCCCTCCATCCCGGCCACCACGATCACCGCGTCCGCCTGCGCCAGCTCCTCGCGGGCCGCCAGCAGCCGGTGGATGCCGGCCACACCGACGTCGCGCACGACATGCGCGGTCAGCCCGATCGCCGCGCACACCGCTTCGGCCTCGGCGGCGACCGGCCAGTCCGAGGTGCCCGCGGTGGCGATGCACACCCGGAACGGGCGGGGCTGCGCCGGTCGGCACACCAGCAGGCGCGCGGTCTCGTCGTAGCTTCCACCGGGCACCTGGACCTGCGCTGCGACGTCGGCTTCCAAACGGGTCACCAGCACCGGGCCGGTGCTGCGGGCGAGCAGTTCGGTGACGATCCCGGTGATCTCCGCAGGTCGCTTGCCGGGGGCGTAGACGACTTCGGGCAGCCCCTGCCGGGTTTCGCGGTCGGTGTCCACCCGCGCGTAGCCGAGGTCGGCGAACCCGGTCATGACGCGGTCCGGGTCGGCAGCAGCGGCAGCAGGGCGTTCATCCGTCCACTTCGGAACCCGCCCAGGTCGAGCGAGCAGAACTCGAACCCGGCCTCGCGCACGACCCGGTCCAGCTCGGCGTGCTGCGCCGCGGCGCGGTCGATGTCGCCGTCCGGCACCTCCAGCCGGGCAACAGTGCCGTGCGCGTGCGAGCGCACCCGACAGACCTCGAAACCCAGCGCGTGCACGGCGGTCTCGGCGCGCTCGATGCGCCCGAGCACTTCCGGGGTCACGGGATCGCCGTAGGCGACGCGGGAGGCCAGGCAGGCAGCGGCGGGCTTGTCCGCGGTGGGAAGGCCGAGCTCGCGGCTGGCCCGGCGAACGGCTTCCTTGGTCAACCCGGCGTCCACCATCGGCGCGATGGCACCGCGCTGCGCGGCCGCTTGCTGGCCGGGGCGGTGGTCGCCGAGGTCGTCGAGGTTCGTGCCCAGCGCGATCCGCGCACCCAAGGCCGCGGCCAACGGCTCGACCGCGTCGAACAGGGCTGATTTGCAGTGGTAGCAGCGATTTCCGTCGTTGGCCGCGTACTCCGGGCGCTCGGCCTCGTCGGTGCAGACCTCGACGTGCGCGAAGCCGCGGGTGCGGGCGAACTCCCTGGCCTGACGTCGTTCCGCGGCGGCCAGGCTGGGGGAGACGGCGGTGACGGCCAGCATCCGCGAGCCGAGCACCTCGTGCGCCACGGCCGCTACCAAGGCGGAGTCCACACCCCCGGAGAACGCCACGACCAGGCCGTCCTCCTCGCTGATCCGCTGCCGGAGCCGATCGAGATCGGACGCGCTCACGGTCCCACTCCTTCCAGGTGCCGGTTCAGATGGCGGTCATGCCGCCGTCCATGACGAAGGCGCTGCCGTTGGCGAAACGCGACTTCGCCAGGAACGCGATGCCCTCGGCGACCTCTTCCGGAGTGCCCATCCTGCCGTCCAGCTGGCGCTGCTCCATGGCTTCGCGCGCGGCGTCGGGATCCGGGGCGTCGGCCAGGATCTTGCCGATCCACTCGCTGGCCACCGTGCCGGGACAGATCGCGTTGGCCCGGATGCCCTGGTCGGCGTAGTCGACAGCGATGGAGCGGGTGAGCCCGATGACCCCGGCCTTGGACGCGCAGTAGGCGGCCCGGTTGCGCACGCCGACCACCCCGGCGACCGAGGAGACGTTGACGATGCACCCGCCGCCGGCTGCCACCATCCGGGGCAGCACGATCCGGCAGGTCTCGAACAGCGCGGTCAGGTTCACGCCGAGCACGGCGTCCCAGCCCTCGCGGCTGGTCTCGGTGACCGTCGCGGCGATGCCGATCCCGGCGATGTTGGCCAGCAGCTGCGGCGTCCCGCCGAAGTGCTGCTCAGCGCTGTCCACGGCCGCCTCGAACGCATCGGCGTCGCGCACGTCCAGCGCGACCGGCAACGCCTCCGACCCCGCTTCGGCCACCGCCTGAGCAGCTCGTTCGGTCCCGCTGCCGGAGATGTCGACGGCCACGACCCGGTAGCCCTCGGCGGCGAGCGCGATGGAGGTGGCGTATCCGATGCCGGATCCGGCGCCGGTGACGATGGCCGTGCGAACGTCGTGCAACGGACTGCCTCCTGGTAATCCACAGTGGACTTGAAGGGGGTTCGAGCTGATCGTCCGACCAGAGCACTCTAGGCGTGTGCAGGACGTCGCTGTCAAGGGAGATGACTGGGCGGAAGCGCCTGGTTGACGGCCGCCGTGCGGGGCGGTAAGCGGCGCCGGCCCGGTGGGTGCCGGACTCGCCGACGTGTCGCTCGTCCGGGTGGCTCACCGCGGTGCTCGCGACCAGCGGACCTAGTGTTCGAAACCGGGACTGATCAGCGCTAGGAGGACGTGGTGGCGGACAACGCGGCGCGGCAGATCGCTTCGGGCTACGCGACCGAAGGAGCTGCTGTCGATCTCGGAGCAGTGGTCGTGGACGGTGCCGTCGACGCCGAGGCGGCGGTGCGCATCCCGCTGGCCACGATGAACCGGCACGGCCTGGTCGCCGGCGCGACCGGCACCGGCAAGACCAAGACGCTGCAGCTGCTGGCCGAGCAGCTCTCCGACGCCGGGGTGCCAGTGCTGCTCGCCGACGTCAAGGGCGACCTGTCCGGACTGGCGCGACCAGGCGAGGGCGGCGGCAAGGTGGCCGCTCGCGCGGCCGAGGTCGGCGACGACTGGGCGGCCACCGGCTACCCGGTGCAGTTCTGGTCGCTGGGCACCAGCGGCCGCGGCCTGCCGATCCGCGCGACCGTGACCAGCTTCGGCCCGCTGCTGCTGGCCAAGGTGCTGGGGCTCAACGCGACGCAGGAATCGACGCTGGGGCTGATCTTCCACTGGGCCGACCAGCACGGCCTCGCGCTGCTGGACCTCAAGGACCTGCGCGCGGTGATCCAATACCTGACCAGCGACGAGGGCAAGGCGGAGCTGAAGGGTATCGGCGGGGTCTCGGCGGCCACCGCCGGAGTCATCCTGCGCGCGCTGTCCAACTTGGAGGCCCGCGGCGGCGAGGAGTTCTTCGGCGAACCGGAACTCGCGGTCGGCGACCTGATCCAGCAGGTCGACGGCAAGGGCGTGGTGAACCTGCTGGAACTGGACGACGTGCAGGCCGATCCGGTGCTGTTCTCCACGTTCCTGATGTGGCTGCTGGCCGAGCTCTTTGAGGAGCTCCCGGAAGCGGGCGACCTCGACCGGCCGAAGCTGGTGTTCTTCTTCGACGAAGCGCACCTGCTGTTCTCCGAGGCGTCCAAGGCGTTCCTGGAGCGCATCGAGCAGACCGTGAAGCTGATCCGTTCCAAGGCCGTGGGCGTCTTCTTCTGCACGCAGCTGCCCACGGACCTGCCCAACCCGGTGCTGTCCCAGCTCGGCGCGCGCGTGCAGCACGCGATCCGCGCGTTCACCCCGGAAGACCAGAAGGCCTTGAGCCGCACGGTCAAGACGTACCCGACCACCGAGCACTACGAGCTCGACGAGGCGCTGACCTCGTTGGGCATCGGCGAAGCGATCGTCACGGTGCTCTCGGAGGTCGGTGCGCCGACGCCGGTGGCGTGGACCCGGTTGCGGCCGCCCCGGTCGTTGATGGGAGCGATCGGCGAGGACGCCGTGCGGGAAAGCGCTGCGGGTTCGCCGCTGCACGGCAAGTACCAGGAGACCATCGATCGCGAGTCGGCCTACGAACTCCTCGCGCGCAAGGTCGCCGCCGCACCGGAGGAGCCGGAACCGGACGTGGACAAGCCCGCCGAGGACAAACCCGGCGCCTTGCAGCAGGCGATGGAGAACCCGGCGGTCAAGTCGTTCTTCCGCTCAGCGGCGAGCGCCCTCGGCCGCGAGATCACCAGAGGCCTCTTCGGCAACCGCCGCCGCTGACCGGAGCGGGCTCGGCAGGCGAGGTGATCGTGCCTGGAACTGGCCGCTTCCTCGCGATCGGGTGGGGAGCCAGTTCCAGGCACATCGGCGGAGTCCTTCGCGCGGTCAGTGGTCTCGGTGGGTCATCAGGTGGGCCAGGGCGCCGAGCTGTTCTGCTGCTCGGGGTCCCAGGTCCGCTCGGTTGAGGTCGGCGAGGGCTGAGTTGAGGAGTTCGTCGGACTGGTTCTGGCTCCAGCTGCGCCCGCCGGCCAGGGCGATCAGCTCGGCGGATTGGGCCAGGTCGCTGCCGGACAGCGGTTGGTCGCGGAGGTAGATCGCGGCCAACCGCTGCCCAGCCGGCGTGCCGGAGGTCAGCGCGGAGACCACCGGCAGGGTCTTCTTGCGGGTGCGCAGGTCGGAGAACACCGGTTTGCCGGTGATGGCCGGATCTCCCCAGATCCCCAGCAGATCGTCGACGTGCTGGAACGCCAGGCCGACCCGTTCGCCGAAGCTGCGCAGCCGGGCGATCTGGTCGGGCTTGCCGCCGCCGAACATCGCCCCGAGAGCGCACGCGCAGCCCAGCAGCGCGCCGGTCTTGTCGCGGGCCATCCGCTGGCATTCGCCCAGGTCCACGCTGCGGCGGTCCTCGAACGACAGGTCGGCGACCTGCCCGTTGATCAGGTTCAGTACGGCCGTGCTCAACGCCCGCACCGCATCGGCGGCTGCGGAGTGGTGGCACGCCCCGAGCACGTCGGCTGCCAGGGTCAGCAGCGCGTCCCCGGCCAGGATCGCCGGGCCGCTGCCGAACACCGTCCACGCGGTGGGGCGGTGCCGGCGGGTCACGTCGCCGTCCATCACGTCGTCGTGCAGCAGCGAGAAGTTGTGCACCAGCTCGACGGCGACGGCGGCGGGGACGGCCACCGCGGGGTCACCGCCGACAGCGCTGGCGGTGAGCAGCACCATGGCCGGGCGCAGTGCTTTGCCGCGATCGGCGCGCACCGGGTTGCCGTGCTCGTCCCACCACCCGAAGTGGTAGCCGGCGACTTGCTGCATCGTGGTGGGCAACCGGTCGACCGCGGCCCGCAGCGCGGGCTCGACCATGGTGCGGCTCCGGGTCAAAGCCTCGTAAGCCGCCCCTGCCCGGTGGGCGTCCTGGTGGATGGTGGTCATCCGATTTCCCTTTCGAAAAAAGAGGTTTTCCATCCTCGTTCTGCGTGGCGGTGCGGGTGGCGGAACCTCAGCGCCCGCCCGCGCGGTGCCCGTCGTGCTTCGCTGTCGCGGGCCGGACAAGATGGAAAAGGTGGGATTCCTGCGGCGGATCGGGTTGACCGCTCCGCCTCGACCAGCCGGTGGTCGGGTCGTGAGCGCGAACCCACGACCCGACGAGCCGTCAGCGGTTGGTCTCGACGTGCTCGAGCACGCCGAGCGCGTCGGGCACCAGCACGGCTGCTGAGAAGTAGGTGCTGACCAGGTACGAGATGAGGGCCTGGTCGTTGATCCCCATGAACCGCGCGGAGAGCCCGGGCTGGTACTCGTCGGGGATGCCGGTCTGGTGCAGGCCGACCACGCCGCTGTCCTCCTCCCCGATGCGCATGCAGAGGATCGAGCTGGTCCCGTTGTCGCTGATCGGGATCTTGTCGCTGGGCAGCAGCGGCACCCCGCGCCAGGCCTGCACCCGGCGGCCCGCCACCTCGGTGGTCTCCGGGTAGATCCCGCGCCGGTTGCACTCCCGCCCGAACGCGGCGATGGTGCGCGGATGCGCCAGGAAGAACCGCGACTTGCGGCGGCGGGCGAGCAGTTCGTCCAGATCGGCGGGGGTGGGTGGTCCGGTGCGGGTGTGGATGCGTTGGCGCAGGTCGGCGTTGTGCAGCAGACCGAAGTCGCGGTTGTTGAGCAGTTCGTGCTCTTGGCGTTCGCGCAGCGCTTCGATGGTGAGCCGGAGCTGCTGCTCGGTCTGGTTCATCGGCTGGTTGTAGAGGTCGGCGACGCGGCTGTGCACCCGCAGCACGGTCTGCGCGACGGTGAGCTCGTACTCGCGGGGTTCGAGCTCGTAGTCCACGTAGGTCGAGGGCAGTGACGGCTCGCCGGAGTGCCCGGCGGCGAGCGAGATCTCGGCCTCGCCGTGCTTGTTCTGGCTCGGGGCGGGCTGTCCCTGGCTGCCCGCGATGTGCGCCCGGAGCTGGTCGAACCGCAGGCTGACCGCTTGCAGGGCCCTGCTGGTCAGGATCAGCGCGGTGCACGGGGTGGTGGCCTTGTAGGTGTGCTGCCAGGAGCTCTCGCCGGCGAGCACGTGCGCGCCGAAGAATTCGCCGTCGGCGAGCACGGCCAGCGAGGCGTCGTCGCCGTACTTGCCGGTGCCGATCTTGTCGATCTTGCCGTGGGCGATGAGCACGACCTGCTCGGCGGGCTGACCGGCCCGCGCGATCACCTGGCCGGGCTCGAACTCCTGCTGGATGAACCGGTCGGCCAGCGCGCCGAGCGCGGTGTCGTCGTCGAATCCGCGCAGGAGCGGGAGTTCGCGCAGCTCCTGCGGGATCACCCGCACGTCGGAGCCGGTGTTGGTGAAGGTGATCCGGCCGTCGCCGACGGCGTAGGTCAGGCGCCGGTTGACCCGGTAGGTGCCTGCGCCGACGTCGATCCACGGCAGCATCCGCACCAACCACCGGGAGGTGGTGCCCTGCATCTGCGGGACGGACTTGGTCGTCGTCGACAGCTGGCGCGCTGCCGCGGTGCTCAGGCTCAGCGGCGCCGATTCCTCGGTGTTGGGTGCGGTCACGATGTCCACTGCTCCTCGTGGTGAGTTCAGGCCCGGCCGAGCTCGACGTGCTCGAGCACGCCGAGGGCGTCGGGCACCAGCACGGCCGCCGAGTAGTAGGCGCTGACGAGGTAGGAGATGAGGGCCTGGTCGTTGATCCCCATGAACCGCACGGACAGCCCGGGCTGGTACTCGTCGGGGATGCCGGTCTGGTGCAGGCCGACCACGCCCTGGTTCTCCTCGCCGGTGCGCACGAGCAGCACGTTGCTGGTGCGGCTGTCGCTGACGTGCAGCTTGTTGCACGGCAGGATCGGAACGCCCCGCCACGACGGCACCTGGTGGCCGCCGAGGTCGATGCTGTGCGGGTAGATGCCGCGCTTGCTGCACTCTTGCCCGAACGCGGCGATGGTGCGCGGGTGCGCCAGGAAGAACCCGGGGTCCTTCCACACCAGCGCCAGCAGTTCGTCGAAGTCGTCCGGGGTGGGCGGGCCGGTGCGGGTGTGGATGCGCTGGCGCAGGTCGGCGTTGTGCAGCAGACCGAAGTCGCGGCTGTTGATCAGCTCCTCCTCCTGCCGCTCGCGCAACGCCTCGATGGTCAGCCGGAGCTGCTGCTCGGTCTGGTTCATCGGCTGGTTGTAGAGGTCGGCGACGCGGCTGTGCACCCGCAGCACGGTCTGCGCGACGCTGAGCTCGTACTCGCGCGGCGTGAGCTCGTAGTCCACATAGGTCCCCGACAGCTGCGGCTCGCCCGCGTGACCGGAGGCGATCTCGATCTCGGCCTCGCCGTGCGGGTTGTGCTGGCGCTTCGGCTGGGACAGGGTGATCCGCACGTGTTCGCGCAGGGCTTCCGAGTGGCCGTTCATGTCCTGAAAGGCCTGGTGCCGCAAGGAGAGCACGGTGCACCGGGTGACGGCCTGGTAGGTGGAGTTCCAGGTGACCGGTTCGCCGCCGAGCACGTGCGCGCCGAAGAACTCGCCGTCGGCCAGCACGCCGAGCACGGTCTGGTCGCCGTACTCGCCGGTGCCGATCTTGTTGATCTTGCCGTGGGCGATGAGCACGACCTGGTCGGCCGGTTGGCCGGCGGTGGCGATGACCTGGCCCGGCTCGAACTCCTGCTGGACGAACCGGTCGGCGAGCGCGCCGAGCACGGCGTCGTCGTCGAACCCGCGCAGCAGCGGGATCTCGCGCAGCTCCTGCGGGACGACGCGCACGTCCGCGCCGGTGTTGGAGAAGGTCACGCGCCCGTCGCCGAGGGTGTAGCTCAGACGCCGGTTGACCCGGTACACGCCGCCGGAGGCCTGCACCCAGGGCAGCATCTTCAGCAGCCAGCGCGAGGTGATGCCCTGCATCTGCGGTACGGATTTGGTCGTGGTCGCCAGATTTCGGGCCGCTGCCGTGCTCAGGCTCAACTGCGGCGCAGGGGTCTCGCGGGTGTTGACCGGTTCGGTCGAAGTCACGCCAATACCACCAATCATCTCGCCCGCCGAGTTCGGGCAGCCGAATTGCTCCGAGGAATGGTTTCGCTGGAATTGAGAATGGCCGAAAAGAAATGTCCGAGCGGTTGCCGAGTGGCTGCCTCGCTCGCTGCCGACGGCGACGTTATCACTGCTGATCTCGGCCGTACAGTCACCCGAAAGTGCAGCTCGAATCGGTAAAGCGGGAGGTAGAACGCCCGATTTGGATCACCTGGATCGCGGCTTGCGGGAGACTCTGCGTGATCGGGTTCGGCAATTCGGTCCCGCAATTCGGCGGTGCCACACCTGCTCGCGCTAGGCCATTCCGGTGATCAGGTCATATTCCTCGGCCGCATTGCTCCACCCGGGTGATTCGCTTCGAATGGCCAGATTCCACGAATCGGACCATCCGCGCTCCGTCCAATTCGGAGTACTGTTCGGGCCGCGGACGAACCGCGTTCTTCGCGGTGTTTCCTTCAGTAATTCTGAAATCGTGTCGAGCGGGCTGCGTTGCCCGTTCTCGTGCAGCAGGAGGCGGGCGAGCGTGTGCGCAAGCGGCATCAGGTCTGCGGAGATCGAGTGGGAGGCGATGTCGTCGTGAAGTGGAACCTGCGGTTGGTCGCGGCCCAGCGGGGCATTTGGAAGGCCGCCGAGCTGCAACGGCTGCTCGCCGACCACGGCCTGGTGGTCTCGGCCGGGAAGATGTCCGGTCTGTGGTCGAAGACCCCGGCCAGCCTCAAGCTGTCCGATTTGGACATCATCTGCACCGCCCTGGGCTGCCAGGTCGGCGATCTGCTGGTGCCCGAACCGGTCGTGCCGCGCAGCGAAGGCCTGCGCAGCGTCGAGTGAGCATCTACCTGCAGGGCCTGGTCTGGGTGCTGGGCGCATCGGTGGCCGCCGCGCTGGTCGGCTACCTGGTGCGCCGCCTGGGCCAGGACGAAGGGCGGCCGAGCAACAACGACGCGGCGGGGCAGGTGTTCACCATCGTCAGCGGCCTGCAGGCGGTGGTGCTCGCCTTCGTGCTGGTAACCCTGTTCGACGCGGTGACCGACGCCAGGGACGGGTCGTACCGGGAGGCGCAGGGCCTGGCCGCGGTCGCGTGGGCGGTGGACTCGCTGCCCGAGCCGGCCGGTGACCAGGTGCGCGAGCTCGGCGCGGCCTACCTGCACACGGTCATCGACCAGGAGTGGCCGGTCATGCAGAGCGGCGGCGAGGTGACCGGGCCGGGCTGGGCGCAGCTGGACCGGATCCGCGAGGTGGTGCTGAACGCCGGGGCCGACGGCGAGTTCGAGGAGGACCGCAAGACCGAGGCCTCCACCCAGCTCGGCCAGGTCTACGAGGAACGGCACGAACGCTTGACCAGGGCGTTCGACCGCGGCGTGGTGGCCGTGGTGTGGTTCGTGCTGATCGCGGGCAGCGTGGTCTGCGTGCTGCTGCCGAACCTGTTCGGCGGCACCAGGCTGTTCCCGCACATCGTGCTGGTGTCCACTTTGGCCGGTGCGCTGGCGCTGCTGCTGTTCGCGATCTTCCAGCTGCAGAACCCGTTCAGCGGCGGATCCCGGATCGGTCCGGAGGCCTTCCGCTGGGCGCTCGAGCGGCTCGGGCGAAGTTGATGTGGTGGCGTGCGGCCGCGGCCTCGGCCGCGCTGGTGCTGCTGGCGTCGGTGACCTGGGTGCTGAGCGCGGCGGCGGTGCCGGAGTGCTCGGTGCTGCAGGTCCGCAACCGAGGTGGGCCTTCGGCCGCGTACCGGGTCGACTTTCCCGCCGCGACCAGCACCAGGCTGGACCCTCCGGGCTACCGCCTCAACGCGCTCGGGTACGCGGCCTCGCAGCACCTGGTCTACGCCGTGGGCGACGGCGGGCGTGCGGTGGCGTTGACCGCCGACGGCCAGGCCCGGGAACTGGGGCCGATCCGCGCCGGGAGGGAGGGGACCTGGTGGTATCCGCTGAGCACTCCGGACGCAGGTGCGATATCCGGAAACCGCTGGTACCTGGCGGAAAGCGGATATCTGTACACAGTGGACGTGCGTCCTGGGAGCCGGACCTTCCTGGAAGTGCTGTCGATGGTCGCCATCGAGGACCGGTCGTGGCGGTCGTTCGACGACTTCGACGTGGACCCCGTCGACGGCGAGCTCTACGGCATCGGCACCACGCGCACCGGGGCGTCGGCCCTGGTCCGGCTGGACCGCGGCAGCGGGCGGGTGGCGGAGGTCGTCGACGTGCCGCAGCTGCCGCCGCTGAGCTACGGATCAGTGGTGATCGGGTCCGATCGCGCGCTCTACGTCACGGCCAACGAGTCGGGCGGGATGTACCGGGTGGAACGGGGTGGCGCAGTGACCCGGCTGGCCACCGTCCTGCCGATGCTGAGCTCCGACGCGGCGGGTTGCCTGTCCGGGGAAGCGCCGCCCCCGGTTCCGCCGCCGACGTCCTCGACCACGACATCGCCGACGAGCACGACCTCCCCGACGACCACGCCGTCGCCGGTGCCAACGCCGACGACGACAACCCGACCGCCGAGCTCGCCGGCATCGGAGCCCGAGCCGACCCCGGAGCCGTCCAGCGAGCCACCGCTGCGGACCTCCGCGAAGCCCGGCAACTTCGCCCCGCCGACGCAGGAGCGCGATGCGGAGTCGTCCGGGCACAGCACGGGGGAGAAGCGGCGGTGGGCGCTGGCCGCGCTGGTGTTGCTGATCGGAGGCAGTGCTGCGGTGCGCCGCTTGGCGAGGTGATCGGGCCGGTGTTGTCAGCACAAGTTACTCATGAGTAGCATCGCTGCCATGACGAACGAGACCGCCGGCCTCGGTGCCGCCCTGTCCGAAGCCGTGCCGATGGTGCGCACGCTCAACCTGGAGTACCTCGAGGTCGCTCCGGAGCGGGCAGTGCTCCGCATGCCCGACCAGGCGGACTTCCACAACCACGTGGGCGGCCCGCACGCCGGTGCGATGTTCACCCTCGCCGAGTCCGCCAGCGGTGCCATCGTGATCGCGGCGTTCGGCGAGCAGCTCAACCGCGCGGTGCCGCTGGCGGTCCGCTCCGAGATCGACTTCAAGAAGCTCGCCATGGGCGAGGTCACGGCCACCGCGGAACTCGGCCGCCCGATCGCCGACGTGGTGGCCGAGCTGGACGCGGGGGAGCGCCCCGAGTTCCCCGTCAAGGTGAGCATCCAGCGCGCGGACGGCGCGGTCACCGGCGAGATGTCGATCACCTGGACGCTGCGCCCCAACTCGTGACGCCGAGCCCCGCGGTGGATCCACTGTGGATGTTCTGCCGCGGGGCGTCCTCACCTGCGACTTCCTCGCAGTTGCAGCGTTGTCGCGCACCTGGTCGGCGGCCTATGGTTCGGAGGTCTCCGAATCCGAGGAGTCCGGATGTGGCTCAAGCGCGAGAAGTCGGGACATCGCCACCACCGCTGGTCGCGGCTCAGGCACGCGGTCACGCCGCACAGCCACGACGCGGCTGAGTCCGTCGACCGCCCGCTGGAAGCCAGCCGGAAGGGCATGCGGGCGCTGTGGATCTCGTTCGGAGTCCTGGCCGTCACAGCGGCCGGGCAGGCCGTCCTGGTCGCGTTCACCGGGTCCGTCGCCCTGCTCGGCGACACGCTGCACAACTTCGCGGACGCGTTGACCGCGGTCCCGCTGGCGATCGCCTTCCTGCTGGCCAGGCGTGCGGCGACGCGCCGCTTCACCTACGGGCTCGGTCGCGTCGAGGACTTGGCCGGTCTGATCATCCTCGCCGTGATCGCCGCTTCCGCCGCGATGGCGGCGTGGGAGTCGGTGGCGCGGCTGGTCTCCCCGCAGCGCGTCGACCACATCGGATGGGTGGCGGCGGCCGGGCTGCTCGGCTTCGCGGGCAACGAGCTGGTCGCGCGCTACCGCATCCGGGTCGGCCGGGAGATCGGATCGGCCGCGCTGGTCGCCGACGGGATGCACGCGCGCGCCGACGGGTTCACGAGCCTCGCCGTGCTCGGCTCGGCCGCCGGAGCGGCGCTGGGCTGGTGGTGGGCGGACCCGGTCGTGGGGCTGCTGATCACCGCTGCCATCGCCGCGGTGCTGTGGAGTTCGGCCAAGGAGGTCCTCGCCCGGGTGCTCGACGCCGTCGATCCCGAGCTCGTCGGGCGCGCCGAACGCGCGTTGGCCGCCGCTCCCGGTGTGCGCGCGGTCGGGGACCTACGGCTGCGCTGGGTCGGGCACTGCCTCCGCGTCGAAGCGGAGCTGGAGGTCGACGCGCAGCTCAGCCTCGCCGAGGCGCACCGCATCGCGCACGAGGCCGAGCACCGCCTCTGGCACGAGCTGCCGAGGCTCGGCGGCGCGCTCATCCACGCGCATCCATCCGGCGCACAGGAAGCCCACGAGCTGCTCGCGCACCACCTCTGATCAGGGATTTTCGTCCCGATGTGACATGCAAGCAAATACTTGCCTATAGTGGGTGCCGTGAGTGACGTGTTCAAAGCGCTGGCGGACCCCACTCGGCGGGCGATCCTCGACGAACTGGCCGATCATGACGGCCAGACCCTGTTCGAGATCTGCACCCGGCTGACCGGGAAGCACGGTTTGGGATCGTCCCGCCAGGCCATCTCCCAGCACCTCGAGCTGCTGGAGGGGGCGGGCCTGGTCGAGGTCCGGCGGGACGGTCGCTACAAGTTCCACCACCTCAACACCGGACCGCTGGAGCACCTGCTGGACCGGTGGCTCGAACCAGAAGCGGAGGAGAGCCCGTGAAGATCTACGTGACCAGCATCTTCGTCGACGACCAGAGCAAGGCGCTCGAGTTCTACACCGAGGTGCTCGGTTTCCAGAAGAAGCGCGACATCCCGCTCGGCGAAGCCAGCTGGCTGACGGTGGTCTCGCCGGAAGCGCCGGACGGCGTCGAGCTGCTCCTCGAGCCCGACGGCCACCCGGCCGCCAAGTCCTACAAGGAAGCCCTGGTCAACGACGGAATCCCGGCCACCTCGTTCCAGGTCGACGACATCCGCGCGGAGTACGACCGCCTCACCGGCCGGGGCGTGCGCTTCACCCAGGAACCGCTCGAGATGGGGGACGTGACGACCGCGGTCTTCGACGACACCTGCGGCAACCTCATCCAGATCGTGCAGATGTAACTGGCGGGGTTCCTGCGAACGGGCGAGGGCTGGTGGTGCGAGTTATCTTCGAGCGCACCGCCTCGGCCACAGGGAGGCTGCGATGAGCCGCGCCATCCGACACCGCACATCCGCGCTGGGAAGCATCGGGTTGGTCTGCGGTGCGCTGGCACTGGTCGCAGCGTGCGTCGCCCCTGGTCAAGAACCTGCCGGTGCCGGGGTCGGAACTCCGCCGCCGCCCTCGCCCGCGCCGCCCGTCACCGGCGGGACGATCTCGGTCCAGGCCCGCCAGGTGCCCGATCTGGGGGCGGTGCTCACCGGCCCGGACGGGCGGACGGTGTACCTGTTCGACAAGGACGGGAAGTCCGAGCCCACCTGCCGCGAGCAGTGCGCGAGCGACTGGCCGCCGCTGACCACGACCGATCCGCCGGTCGCCGGTGCGGGGGTGAAGCCGGAACTGCTCTCCACCGCCCTGCGCCCGGACGGCAAGCAGCAGGTCGTCTACAACGGACACCCGCTGTACTACTACGTCGGCGACGAGATCCCGGGCCAGACCAACGGTCATGGCGTGTTCTCCGACGGGGGCTACTGGTACGCGCTGTCGCCCGACGGCAACCAGCTCTAGGCAGCCGTCGTCGGTTTCGTTCCGGTAGGACCATCTGCTCTGCCGGGGCGGGGTGGGTGTGGTCCACGCTGAGCAGGCCCGGGTGGCTGGTGTTCCGGCCTCCGGCACGCGGACCGACGCCGATCTCCTAGGAGCGAGCTCATGGCCACGCTCACCGCATGGAAGTTCCCCACCAGCGCTGGTGCCGAGGATGCCCTGCACACGCTGGAACAGCTTCAGAAGGAAGCGCTGATCAAGGTCCACGACGCGGCTGTCGTTTCCTGGCCGGAAGACCGCAAGCGGCCGAAGACGCGGCACGACAAGCGTTTCGGCGGAGCTCTCGGCGGTGCGTTCTGGGGGCTGCTGTTCGGGATGATCTTCTTCATCCCGCTGCTCGGAGCTGCCGCCGGCGCCGCCCTCGGTGCGGTCAGCATGCGCCACGTCGGCATCGACGACGACTTCGTCGACGCCGTGCGGGCCAAGATCACGCCGGGGACCTCGGGGCTGTTCGCCCTGACCTCGGACGCGGTTCCGGACAAGGTCGCGGACGCCTTCCGCGGCACCGAGGCCGAACTCGTCCACACCAACCTCTCCGGCGATCAGGAAGCTCAGCTGCGCGAGATCTTCGGCGGCGCTGACGAGGGCTGAAGCCGGGAGGGTCGTTGTTCCCTGGAACGAGGAACTCGGCACCTGCACGGTGGATCCATCGGAACGAACCGGTTGTCGAGCAGGGGGAGCGCAGTCATGACAACGCATGGAGCAGGGCGCGCGCGCACTGGCTGGGTGGGGTGGGCGTACTTCGCGGCCGCCGTCCTGCTGGTGGTCGGCATCATCCAGATCGTCAACGGTGTGATCGCCTTCGCCCACTCGGGAACCGTGCTCACACCTACCGGGACCGTGGTCCACGTCAGCTACGGGACGATCGGGTGGAGCTACCTGATCATGGGGGCGGTCCTCGTCGCCACCGGGGCTGGGCTGTTCAGCGGGCGCACGTGGGCACGCGTCGTGGCGGTCGTGCTCGCGGCGATCAGCCTGCTGGCCAACATCGCCTTCTTCGCGATGTACCCGCTCTGGTCGGCGGTGGTCATCGTGCTCAACGCGGTGGTGATCTACGCCTTGGTCGCGCACGGCAAGGAGATCAGCCGGCGGTAGCGCGCGGGTTCCGGGCCAGCGGTGGAGGTGTGCTGTGAGCCTGCAGATCCTGCCGCTGGCCATCACCATGATGGCCGGACCGCAGATCATGTCGGCGATCGTGCTCGTGACCGCGGAACGTCCGGTCCGGGTGTCCGTCGCGTTCCTCGTCGGAGTGGTCGTCGCGACCGTGCTCGGCGTGAGCATCGCCGGCGGTCTGGCCGCCCTCCTCGGGGGTGCCGTTCCGGTCGACGGAGAGTCGCGGGAGGCCCGCGAACTGGGCAAGGTCATCCAGATCTTGCTCATCGGGCTGCTGGCGCTCGTGGTGGTGAGGTCCTACCTCGGGCGGAAGACGGCTGAGCCGCCGAAGTGGCTCGGAACGCTGCTCTCGGCGACACCGGCCACGGCGCTGAAGACCGGGCTGCTGGTCGTCCTGGCGATGCCGTCGGACGTCCTGGTGATGCTGACCGTCGGGATGAACCTGCAGCACAACAAGACCGGATTGGTCGGCGCGATCCCGTTCGTGGCGGCGACCGCGTTCATCGCGGCGCTGCCGCTGCTGCTCTACCTCGTGCTGCACAAGCGCGCGATCAAGGCGATGCCGAAGGTCAGGGACTGGATGAACTCCCACAGCTGGCTGGTGAACATCGCCGTCTGCCTGATCTTCATCGTGCTCGTCGCCACCGGCGGGTGATCGCCGGTGCGGAGCGCGTGGCCACCCCGCCGACGTCGGCGAGGTGGCCACTGCGGCGTCCGTGCTGGTCAGGCCACGATCTCGGCCTTCTCGATGACCACGTCGTCCTGGGGGACGTCCTGGTGCCCGGCCTTGGAACCGGTGCGCACGCCCTTGATCGAGTCGACGACGTCCTTGCCCTCGACCACCTCGCCGAACACCGCGTAACCCCAGCCCTGCGGGTTCTTCCCGCTGTGGTTGAGGAAGTCGTTGTCCCCGACGTTGATGAAGAACTGCGCCGAGGCCGAGTGCGGGTCCATCGTCCGGGCCATCGCCACGGTGTACACGTGGTTCTTCAGCCCGTTGTCGGCCTCGTTCTGGATCGGGCCGCGGGTGGGCTTCTGCTTCATGCCGGGCTCGAACCCGCCGCCCTGGATCATGAAGTTGTTGATCACGCGGTGGAAGATCGTGCCGTCGTAGTGTCCATCCCGGACGTACTGCACGAAGTTCTCCACCGTCTGCGGTGCCTTCTCGGCGTCCAGCTGCAACACGATGTCGCCGTGATTCGTGGTCAAGCGGACCTTGGACATGCGGGCACCTCACTACCTGTGCGAACGGGGACGATCAACGCTGTCGAAGAGCGTAACCAGCGCCCGGTCGTCGCGCTCAACGGGTGGACGGGCGCCTTCCGCCGTGCGTGGTGGAAGGCGCCCGTCGTCGCTTCGCGTCAGATGCGTTCGAAGACCGCGGCGAGGCCCTGGCCTCCGCCGATGCACATGGTTTCGAGGCCGTAGCGGGCTTCTCGGCGGTGCATTTCGCGGGACAGGGTGGCCAGGATCCGGGCACCGGTGGCGCCGATGGGGTGGCCCAGGGAGATGCCGGAGCCGTTCACGTTGAGGCGGTCGAAGTCGGCCGGCTTGAACTCCCACTCGCGGGTGCAGGCCAGCACCTGCGCCGCGAACGCCTCGTTGAGCTCGATCAGGTCGACGTCGGCGAGGCCGATTCCGGCGCGCTGCAACGCCTTCGCCGTCGCCGGGACCGGGCCGATGCCCATGGTGCGCGGCGGGACGCCCGCCCGCGCCCACGACACGAGGCGGACCAGCGGGCGCAAGCCCAGCTCGGCGGCGCGCTCCGGCGTGGTCACCACGCAGATCGCCGCCGCGTCGTTCTGACCGCTGGCGTTGCCCGCGGTGACCGTCGCTTCCGGATCCTTCTTGCCCAGCACGGGTTTCAGCGCCGACAGGGAGTCCATAGTGGTCTCCGGGCGGGGGTGCTCGTCGACCTCGACCACGGTGTCGCCCTTGCGGGAGCGGACCGTCACGGGGACGATCTCGTCGGCGAACAGCCCGGCGCTCTGCGCGGCCGCCGCGCGCTGCTGCGAGCGCACCGACAGCTCGTCCTGCTCGGTGCGGGAGATCCCGTACTCGCGGCGCAGGTTCTCGGCGGTCTCCAGCATGCCGCCCGGGACCGGGTAGTTCGCGCCACCGGCGGTGACCCGACCGCGGGCCAGCGAGTCGTGCAGCTCCAGGCCGCTGCCGCGGATGCCCCAGCGGGCCTCGGTGGTGTAGAACGGCGCGCTGCTCATGCTCTCCGCGCCACCGGCCAGCACGACGTCGCTGACACCGGTCTGCACCTGCATCGCGGCGTCGAGGACGGCCTGCAGCCCGGATCCGCAGCGGCGGTCGAGCTGGGTGCCGCCGACCTCGATCGGCAGTCCGGCGTCCAGCGCCGCCACGCGGCCGATCGCCGGGGCATCGGACGTCGGGTAGCCCTGGCCGAGGATCACCTCGTCGATGGCCGAGCCGTCGAGCCCGGTGCGCTCCACCAGCGCCTTGATCACCGTCGAGGCCAGGTCGACGGCCGGAACCGTCTTGAACACCCCGCCGAACCGGCCGATCGGGGTCCGCAGCGGTTCGCAGATCACCGCTTCGCGCATCGCTTGCTCCTTCGGGTTCCGGACGGCTCGTTCCGCCGCCGTTCCCGTTCGTAGCACAGCGCCGTTGCACATCGGAACACGTGGGGATTATGTTCGATCGAGTATTACTGGCAGGTCAATTCAGTATTGGACGCTCTTGGCGTGGGCGTGCGAAGGTGCGTCGAAGGGCAACCGTGGTGGGAGGTCGACCATGCAGTGGGCGCAGCAGGTCAACGCGGTGCGGGTGATCGGCACCGGGGTGATGGGGCGCGGCATCGCGCAGATCGCCGCGGCGGCGGGCCTGACCGTGGAGCTCGCCGACGCGCGCACCGAGGCCGTGGCCGGCGCGGTCGACCAGATCGGCCGGATGTTCGACAAGCTGGCCGGCAAGGGCAAGATGACCGCCGAGCAGGCAGCCGCCGCGCGGGACCGGTTGCGGCCGGTGGACAGCCCGCTGGCGCCCACCGAGTGCGACCTGGTGATCGAGGCGGTCCGCGAGGACCTGGACACCAAGCGCGAGCTGTTCGCCGAGCTGGAGAAGATCTGCCCGGCGCACGCCGTGTTCGCCACCAACACCAGCTCGCTGCAGGTCACCTCCATCGCCACCGCGCTGTCCGACCCGAGCCGGCTGGCCGGTCTGCACTTCTTCAACCCGGTGCCGCTGATGCGCCTGGTCGAGGTGATCCCCGGGGCCCGGACCGCGGCGTGGATCCCCGACGCGCTGGTGGAGCTGGTGCGCCGGTTCGGCCACACGCCGGTGCGCGCCACCGACACCCCCGGCTTCCTGGTCAACCACGCCGGTCGCGGACTGGTCACCGAATCGCTGCAGATCCTCGCCGAGGGCCTGGCCTCCACCTCGGACGTCGACCGGATCTGCCGCGACGTGCTGGGCCTGCGGATGGGCCCGTTCGAGCTGATGGACCTGACCGGGCTCGACGTCACCCACCCGGCGATGGAGAGCATCTGGTCCGGCTACTACGGCGACCCGCGGCTGCGCCCGTCGCCGATCACCCGCACCCGCCTGGAGGCCGGTCTGCTCGGCCGCAAGACGGGGGAGGGCTTCTACTCCTACGTCGACGGCGTCAAGCAGGAGGACCCCGAACCGCAGGCCCCGGACTCGGTGGCGCACCCGGTCTGGTCGGACAGCACCGACCTGCTCGACGCGCTGGAAGGCGCGGGTGTGCGGGTCGAGCGGGGTGCCGAACCCTCCGACGAGGCGGTCGTGCTGGTCATGCCGCACGGGCACAGCGCTGCGGGCGCCGCGCGGTCGGCTGATCTGCCCGTCGCGCGGGTGTGCGGTGTGGATCCGCTGAGCACCGAGACCCGATACGTCTTGTCCGTGCATCCGGCCTGCGACAAGGAGTTCGCGCGATCCGCCTGGGCCGCGCTGGCCGCGACCGGCCGTGCGGTGACGGTGGTGCGCGACAGCCCGGGCATGGTGGCGCAGCGGATCGTCGCCGCGATCGTCAACACGAGCTGCTTCATCGCCGAGCAGCGCTTGGCGAGCCCGGCCGACATCGACACCGCCGTGCGGCTCGCGCTCGGCTACCCGCGCGGACCCCTGGAGTGGGGCCAGCACATCGGTCCGCGCCGGGTGCTGTCGATCCTGCGCGCCCTGCACTCGGCGACCGGCGACCCGCGCTACCGGCCCAGCCGCTGGCTGGTCGAGCGCGCCGAGCTCGGCCTGGACCTCACCGAGACCGGCACCACCCCGCAAGACCTGCTCACCTGACGCATCGGGGCGAACGGACCGTTGGCCCCGCGCATTGCCAATCGAGCGAACGGACCGTTCGCGCCGTCTACTGGGGCGGGCAGTCCGTTCGCTCTCGTCGTGGTGCGCGCGCAACACCGACCAGCAAGAGGAAGATCGTGGACTTCGAACTGACCGACACCCAGACCGCGTTCAAGGAGATGGCGGCGCAGTTCGTCGACGCCGAGATCGTGCCGCACGTGCGCGAGTGGGACCGCCGCGAGGAGGTCGACCTGGCGATCGTGCGCAAGCTCGGCGAACTCGGGTTCCTCGGGCTCACGCTTCCCGAGGAGTACGGCGGGGTCGAGGCCGACATGGTCAGCTACGCGCTGGTCATCGAGGAGCTCGGTCGCGGTGATTCCTCGGTGCGCGGCATCGTGTCGGTGTCGTTGGGTCTGGTCAGCAAGTCCATCGCCAGCTACGGCACCGAGGAGCAGAAGCAGCGTTGGCTGCCGATGCTGAGCAGCGGCGAAGGGCTCGGATGCTTCGCGCTGACCGAACCCGATGCCGGTTCCGACCCGGGGTCGCTGACCACCCGCGCTCGCCGCGACGGCGGGGACTGGGTGATCACCGGCCAGAAGATGTTCATCACCAACGGGACCTGGGCGAAGGTCGCGCTGCTGTTCGCGCGCACCAGCGACGACGGCGGTCGGGGCATCACGGCCTTCCTGGTGCCCACCGATTCGCCCGGCTTCACCGCCAACACCGTGCACGGCAAGCTCGGCCTGCGCGGCCAGGCCACCGCCGAGCTGGTGCTCGACGAGGTGCGGGTGCCGGATTCGGCGCGGCTCGGCGAGGTCGGCAAGGGGCTGGGCATCGCGCTGGGCGCGCTGACCAAGGGCCGGATCTCGGTTGCCGCGGGCGCGGTCGGCGTCGCGCAGGCGGCGTTGAGCGCTGCGACCCGGTACGCGGGGGAGCGGGTGCAGTTCGGCAAGCCGATCGCGTCCCGGCAGCTGGTGCAGGAACTGCTCGCGGATTCCGCGGTGGAGGTGGAGGCGGCGCGGCTGCTGACCTTGCGCGCTGCCTCGATGGCCGAGCGCGGGGTGTCCCGGGAAGCGCTGACCAAGGCGTCGTCGATGGCGAAGCTGCACGCGAGCGAGACCGCCGTCAAGGTGGCCAACAACGCGCTGCAGGTCTTCGGCGGTTACGGGTTCATCGACGAGTACCCGGTGGGCAAGTACCTCCGCGACGCCCGGGTGCTGACCCTTTACGAGGGCACCAGCCAGGTGCAGAAGCTGATCATCGGCCGGTCCCTCACCGGCGTCGACGCGCTGACCTGATCGCCGGCGAGTCCCGGGAAAGCGGGCAGGCATTCGCGCTGACCAGGACGAATGCCTGCGACTACCAGTCGTGCTCGGCGTTGACAAGTCCCTTTTGCAGGGTATGGACGGTGTTTCTCCCCGGTAGCTAGCGTGGCCCGCAATCGGAAACTAAGTTTCCGATTTCTCCGCCGCCAGGATCGCCTTCGACCGAGGAGATGCCGATGAGGTGGCAGAACGCTGTCCGCGCGGTGGCCATCGCCGCGACTCTACTCGTGACCGGCACCGCGGCCCAGGCCGCTGCGCCCGGTGCGACCGCTCCCGCTGGGCTGACCCCCGTCGCGCAGAACGGGGTCCTGTCCGTGTGCGGGATGAAGTTGTGCAACAGCAGCGGTGCTCCGGTGCAGCTGCGGGGGATGAGCACGCACGGCCTGCAGTGGTACAGCCAGTGCGTCAACGACGAATCGCTGGACGTGCTGGCCCAGGACTGGCAGGCCGACGTGCTGCGGATCTCCATGTACATCCAGGAAGGCGGCTACGAGGACGACCCGGCGAAGTTCACCGAGATGGTGAACAACTACGTCGACGACGCCACCGAGCGCGGCATGTACGCGATCATCGACTGGCACATGCTCGACCCGGGCGACCCGAACTTCAACCTGGACCGGGCCAAGACGTTCTTCACCGAAGTGGCGCAGCGCCACAAGGACAAGCCGAACGTGCTCTACGAGATCGCCAACGAGCCCAGCGGCGTCAGCTGGGACGAGATCAAGGGCTACGCCGAAGAGCTGATCCCGGTGATCCGCGAGCAGGACCCGGACTCGGTGGTCCTGGTCGGCACCCGCGCCTGGTCGTCGCTGGGCGTGTCCGAGGACGCCGACGAGAAGGAAGTCGTGGACAACCCGGTCAACGCCGACAACATCATGTACACCTTCCACTTCTACGCGGCCTCGCACGGCGACGAGTACCTGAACACGCTCTCGCGCGCGGCTGACCAGCTGCCGATGTTCGTCACCGAGTTCGGCACGCAGGAGGCCACCGGCGACGGCGGCAACGACTTCGACATGGCCCAGCGCTACCTCGACCTGATGGCCGAGAAGAACATCAGCTGGACCAACTGGAACTACTCCGACGACTCGCGATCCGGCGCGGTGTTCAAGGAAGGCACCTGCGACGCCGGACCGTACGACCAGCTCAAGCCCGCCGGCGAGTGGGTGCGCGAGCGGGTCCGGTGATCGGGGTGCGACGACTGCTCAGCGCGGGCGTCGCGGTCGGTGCGGCAGTGCTCCTGTCGGGCTCGGCCCTGCTCGCCCCGTCGACGTCCTGGGAAGCCGACACCTCCCGCGGCACTTCGGTTTTCGAGGGCGTCGAGGAGAAACCCGGCAGCGTCGACGTGGTCGACGACCCGAAGGGCGAGCACGGCTCGGTGTACCGGATGCACACCTCCGGCGAGCAGCAGGGCTCGGAGCGGGTCCGCGTGGAGACCCGCGGGCACCGCACCGCCGACGGCGATCGGCTGCGGTTCACCGAGGGCGACACCTACTACATCGGCTGGGAGTCGATGTGGGATCCGCTGCCGACGGCGGACGGGGAGTGGGTGGCGCTGTGGCAGCTCAAGGACTACGGATCCGGCGCTGCCACGCCGCCGCTGTCGCTGCGCGCCCGGGGTGACGTGCTCGACCTGGAGTACAACGACCCGGACCTGAAGACCACACGGCTGTGGGAGATCCCGATGCCGCGGCAGAGCTGGAACAGCTTCGTCGTCGGCGTGCACATCTCCAGCGACCCGGGTCAGGGCTGGGTCCGGTTCTGGTACAACGGCGAGGAACAGCTCCTCGACGGACAGGAGCAGTTCTCCGGCGCCACCCTCCGGGCGGACTTCGTGACCGACAAGTGGGGTGTGTACCGCTCCGACGGGGTGAAGGGCGAGGCCACCGCTTACCTCGCCAACGCGAAGGTCGGCACCAGCTACGCCGATGTTGCGCCGCAATCGGATTCATCCGCGGGGGAGGCGGTGGACGAAGAACCCGAACAATAGGACCGGGAGAGTTTCTGCCGTGTCCGATGTGGATTTTGAATAAATCCACATCGGACAGGGCGAACTCGTGCTTCTTCGGTTTCCTCGTGCCGCGAAGGGTTTGTCGCGGTGAAATGAAAAATCGCCCGGGTGGGGGTCCGCCCCCGCCGCCAGACCTGAGCGGACCCCCGATTGTTGGACGCGAATTCCGCGTCACATCCCGGACTTCGAGTCTGAAACTAGGGCAGTCCGGAAACACTGTCAAGGCGTATCTGACTGTTTGAAGAATGTGAATTACCGGGAAAACATTGGCAAATCGCAGAGGATGAATATCCATATTGGACGCTCCTCGGATCGCCGCCGCGGACCGGTCGAGATGGAATGTCCAATGAGGACTAGATCTGCGGTGTGGTCGAAGCCCGGGACGATCCGTTCCGGATGGTTCGTGATCGTCCGGTGCCGGCCGTGACGCGCCTTGTGAGCGGTGGTGGCGCTGCGTATCCTCCGGGTGTGGTTGCGGAGCTGGGCTTGCGCGAAACCCACGGCATCCTCGGGCAGCCCTGGGTCGACCCGACGCGGACCAGCGCCGGTCTCGGTTGGCCGCACCTCTACCTCTCCACCCAGCGCGAGCAGCCCTACCGGGCGGCGTTCGACGCCGCCGCCAGCCACCTGGTGATCCTGCACCTCGACGGTCCGGTGACGGTCCGCCGCGGGCAGCGCTTCGCCGAGTCCCGCCGGATCCCGGCGGGCGGGCTGTTCCTGCACCCCGCGGACCGCGACCTGTCCGTCGAGCTCGGCGGGGAGCTGCAGACCGTGCACGTCTACCTCAGCGATGCTGCGCTGCAGGAGGCCGCCGGTGGCCCGGTGGAACTGGCCGAGGAGTTCGGCGGGACGGACCCGCTGCTGGAACAGCTGGTCCTGTCGCTGGACGAGGTGGTGCGCAACTGGGAGCCGTCCGCCCGCACCTACGTCGACCAGCTCAGCTGCCTGCTGGGAGCCCACCTCGCCCGCCGCCACAGCGTCCGCCGGCCGGTGCTCCCGGACGTCGCTGGACTCGCCGACCGGGAGTTCGGCGCGGTGCAGGAGCTGATGCGGGCCCGCCTCGGTGAAGCCCTGCCGCTGGCCGACCTCGCCGCGGTCGCCGGGCTCAGCGTCAGCCAGTTCTCACGGCGGTTCAAAGCGCGCACCGGCGTGGCCCCGCACCGCTACCTGGTGCGGCTGCGCCTGGACCAGGCGTGCCGGCTGCTGCGGACCGGCGAGCAGCCCATCGCCGAGATCGCCGTGGCCTGCGGTTTCTCCCACCAGGAGCACCTGACCCGGGTGATGCGCGACCGGCTCGGCACCACTCCCGCGGAGGTCCGCCGCGCCGGTTGATGCGCGTTTCGTGCCGAGAACACGATCAGAACGTGCAGGCGTCGAGGTGCGCCGTTGCCCAATACTCCGTGCATCGTGATCCGAGTTACACGACGAGCGGAAGGAGGAGGGCATGCGGACCTTCGTCTACGCGATGAATCCCGCGCGCGTGGTGTTCGGCGCCGGGACTCGCGGGCAGGTTCGGGACGAGGTGCAGCGGTTGGGGTGCTCCCGGGTGCTGCTGCTGGGCAGCCCACCGCTGGCCGAGGCGGTGGACGAGATCGCCGGGCAGCTGGGGGAGCTCGCCGTCGCGCGGTTCGACGGGGCTGCCATGCACACGCCGGTGGAGGTCACCGAGCAGGCGCTGGCGGTGGTCCGCGAGCACGCGGTGGACTGCGTGGTGGCGGTCGGCGGCGGCTCCACGACCGGCCTGTCGAAGGCGATCGCCGTTCGCACCGACATCCCGCAGGTGGTGCTGCCGTCCACCTACGCGGGCTCCGAGGTCACCCCGGTGCTGGGCGAGACCGCTGACGGCCGCAAGACCACCCGGTCCTCGCCCGCGGTCCTGCCGGAGACCGTCGTCTACGACGTGGAGCTCACCCTCGGGCTCCCCGTGGCGATGTCGGTGACCAGCGGCATCAACGCGATGGCGCACGCCGTGGAGGCGCTCTACTCGGAGCAGGCCAACCCGGTCGTCGACGGCATGGCGCTCGACGCGATCGGCCGCATGGCCCGCGCCCTGCCGCGCATCGCCGCCGACCCCCGGGACCTCGACGGCCGGGCGGACGCGCTGCACGCGGCGTGGCTGGCGGGCACCTGCTTGGGCGCGGTCGGCATGGGCCTGCACCACAAGCTGTGCCACACCCTCGGCGGCACCTTCGACCTGCCGCACGCGGAAACGCACACCGTGGTGCTCCCGCACGCCATGGCCTACAACGCCCCGGCCGCACCAGAGGCGATGCAGCGCATCGCCGAGGCGCTGGGCGTTGCCGACGCCCCGGCGGGCGTGCACGACCTGATCGCCTCGCTGGGCGGCCCGACGTCGCTGCGGGAGCTCGGCATGCCCGAGTCCGGGATCGCGGAGGCCGCCGACCTGGCCGTGGCCAAGCCCTACCCGAACCCGCGCGAACTCGTCCGCGACGACATCGAGGTGCTGCTGACCGGGGCCTGGCGCGGTGACCGGCCGAGCTCCGGTGGGGGCTCACCCCTCGCGCGGCTGACCGAGCAGGTCGTGGCCAGCTTCGACGCGACGCCCGACCCGCGGGCCAAGCAGCTGCTCACCGACCTGGTCCGGCACCTGCACGAGTACGTGGTCAGCAACGACGTGACCGACGCGGAGTGGGGCCGGGCGATCGACTTCCTGACCCGCACCGGCCAGCTGTGCAGCGACACCCGCCAGGAGTTCGTGCTGCTGTCCGACACCCTCGGCGTCTCCAGCGCGGTGGACCTGCTGACCAACTCCCGAACCCCGGACACCACGCCCTCGGCGGTGCTGGGCCCGTTCTACGTGGAAGGCCCGCCGCCCGCCGAGCACGGCGCGGACATCGCCCAGGGCCTGCCCGGTGAGCCGCTGTGGTGCGACATCGCGGTCACCGATCCGGACGGCGCTCCCGTCGCCGACGCCGTGGTGGACGTGTGGCAGTCCAATGAGGACGGTTTCTACGACGTGCAGCTGCCGGAGCAGGAGGGGCCGGTCCTGCGGGCCCGGTTCCGCACCGGTGCCGACGGCCGGTTGACCTTCTGGTCGATCCTGCCCGCGGACTACCCGATCCCGGACGACGGACCGGTCGGGCAGCTGCTGCAAGCGGTGGGGCGGCACCCGTACCGCGCCGCGCACGTGCACTTCCTGATCGACGCGCCGGGCCACCGCCAGCTGATCACCCAGCTGTTCGTGTCCGGCGGGCAGTACCTCGGCTCCGACACCGTGTTCGGCGTCAAGGACGAGCTGGTCGTCGACATGCCGGCGCAGGACGGTCCCGCCCCCGACGGCCGCCAGGTCGACAGCTGGCGGCGACTCGACTTCACCTTCCACCTCGCACCCGCGGAGAACTGATGCACGACTGCGAAACCGACGTCCTCGTCGTCGGAGCGGGGCCGGCCGGTGGCTCGGCGGCACTGCTGCTGGCGACCTACGGGGTCCGGACTCTGCTGGTGAACAAGTACGGCTGGCTGGCCAACACCCCGCGCGCCCACATCACGAACCAGCGCACCATGGAAGTGCTCCGGGACCTCGGGGTGGAGGACGAAGCGCTGGCCGTCGGCAGCCCGCCTGAGCTGATGGGCGACACCGTGTTCTGCACCGCGCTGGCCGGTGCGGAGATCGGCCGGATCCGGAGCTGGGGAACCGGTGAGCGCACCGCGACCGAGTACGGCTCGGCCAGCCCGTGCACGATGATCGACTTACCGCAGACCTACCTCGAACCGATCCTGGTCACCCGCGCGGCGGCCCGCGGGGCGAAGGTGCGGATGGACACCGAGTTCCTCGACCTGGAGCAGGACGCAGACGGGGTGACCGCGCGGTTGCGGGACCGCATCCGCGGCGACGAGTTCACCGTGCGCGCCCGCTACGTCATCGGCGCCGACGGTGCGCGCAGCCGCGTCGCCGAGCAGATCGGCCTGCCGATCGACGGCCAGGCGGGCAAGGCGGGCAGCATGAACATCGTCTTCAACGCCGACCTGAGCCGCTTCGTCGCCCACCGGCCGAGCGTCCTGTACTGGGTGCTGCGGCCCGGCGCGCACCTCGGCGGCATCGGCATGGGCCTGGTGCGGATGGTGCGGCCCTGGAACGAGTGGTTGCTGACCTGGGGTTACGACATCGAGGAAGCGCCGCCGGAGCTGACCGGCGAGCAGGCCGAGCAGATCGTGCACGACCTGATCGGAGACCCGTCGGTACCGGTGGAGATCACCTCGACCTCGCTGTGGACGGTCAACCACAACTACGCCGCGGAGTACTCGTCCGGCCGGGTGTTCTGCGCAGGCGACGCGGTGCACCGGCATCCGCCGTCGAACGGGCTGGGCTCGAACACCTCCGTGCAGGACTCCTACAACCTCGCCTGGAAGCTCGCCATGGTGGTCAAGGGGCACGCCGACCCGGCGCTGCTGGACACCTACAGCGCGGAACGGGCCCCGGTGGGCAAGCAGATCGTGGACCGGGCGAACCTCAGCCGCGACCAGTTCGGCCCGATCTTCGAGGCGCTGGGCGTCGCGGGCGGTGCCAACGACGAGGGCATCGAGCGCGGTTTGGCGGCTTGCTGGGCCGACGACGCCGAGGGCGGCAAGCGCCGGCGGGCGCTGCACGAGGCGATCGAGCTGAAGAACTTCGAGTTCAACGCGCACGGTGTCGAGCTGAACCAGCGCTACCGGTCCTCGGCGGTGCTGGACGACGGAAGTCCCGAGGAGGTCTGGGCGGAGGACGCCGACCTGCACCACCGGCCGACGACGCGCCCCGGGGCCAAGCTGCCGCACGCCTGGCTGGTGGACGCCGACGGCAACCGCACCTCGACCCTCGACCTGGTCGGCGGGGGAGAGTTCAGCGTGGTCACCGGCTTGTCCGGCCAGGCCTGGCAGGAGGCGGTGGCGGACTGCCGCGAGCACTTCGGAGTACCTGTGCGCAGCGTGGTGATCGGTGCTGAAGGCTCTCGCGACGCGTACGGCGACTGGCACCGCCTGTCCGAAGTGGACGAGGACGGTTGCCTGCTGGTCCGCCCGGACGGCTACGTCGCGTGGCGCAGTGCGACGTCGCCGGAAACACCGGAGACCGCGGCCGAAGAGCTGCGCGCGGCACTCGGCGCGGTCCTGCACCGCTGAGCCCCGGCGCGGGCGCGGCTCGGTCGCGCCCGCGCTCCGGTGGCGAATTCCCTTGATCCCGAGGCAGTTCGAGGTTCCCGCTCGCATCGGCACAGCGCTGTGCCGTTCCCGGAAGGTTCCCGCATGTCACAGTCCCTGCCCAGGAGATCCGTCCTCCGCGGTTCGCTGACCGCCGCTGCGTTCGGCGGTGCCGCGCTGCTCCCGGTCGGGAGCGCCGCTGCCGCCCCGGTCGGTCCGCGCGCCGATGTCGAGCTGGTGCTGCTCGGCACGGCAGCCGGGCCGCCGGTGGAACCCGGCCGCACCGGGATCTCGACGGTCCTGCGCGTGCACGGCAAGAACTACGTGATCGACTGCGGCCGCAGCTCGGTCACCCAGTACCTGGCCGCGGGCCTGCAGTTCCGCGACCTGGACTCGATCTTCATCACGCACCTGCACGCCGACCACGTCTGCGACCTCTACAACTTCTTCCTGCTGGCCGGATTCGGCCGCAACGACGCCGACAGCGCCGACGGCATCTTCGAGCCGGTGCGGGTGTTCGGCCCGCGTTCGGCCGGGCAGTTGCCGCCGGGTTCGCCGGACGCGCCGACGATCGCCCCCGATGCGCCGGTCCCCGGGATCCGCGAGCTGGTCGAGAACTGCCACCGCGCCTACGCCTACAGCAGCAACGTCTTCGTGCGCGACACCGGGATCAAGGACGTCCGCACGTTGGTCGACGCGCGCGAGATCGAGCTGCCCGACGTCGGGGCGCACCCGCACGGCCGGACCGCGCCGCGGATGGCGCCGTTCAAGGTCGCCGAGGACGACCGGGTCTCGGTGTCGGCGGTGCTGGTGCCGCACGGCCCGGTGTTCCCGTCGTTGGCGTTCCGCTTCGACACCGACCGCGGTTCGGTGGTGTTCTCGGGGGACACCGCGGAGTCCGAGAACGTCGTGGAACTGGCCAGGGGAGCGGACGTCCTGGTGCACGAAGCGCTCGACCTGGAGTGGTACCGGCAGAGCGGAACGCCGGAGCACAAGATCAGCCACCTGCGCGAATCGCACACCCCGGCGGACGTGGTGGGCTCGATCGCCGAGCGGGCCGGGGTGCGGACGCTGCTGCTGAGCCACCTGGCGCCGGCCCCGCCGAGTTCGGTCTCCGACGCGCGCTGGCGGCGGCAGGCCCGGCAGGGCTTCTCCGGCCGGGTGCTGGTCGGCCGGGACCTCGACCGGTTGCCGCTGCGCTGAGGTGGAGCGGCCTGGCGGGTGGTGCTTGCCTCCCGCCAGGGCTGGTCAGCTGTTGGCTTCGCGGAGCGTGCGCATGGCCTCGGCCAGCGCGGCCGAGTCGGTTTCGCCCAGGGGCGCCAGGACGCGCTGGCGCAGGACCTCGGCGGCGGACTTGCGGGAGCGCTGCGCGATGTCCAGGCCGTGGTCGGTGAGGGCCGCGTAGGTGACGCGGCGGTCGTCCTCGCACGGTTCGCGGCGGATCAGCCCGGCCTTGACCATGCGGTCGGCGACCTTGGTGAAGCCGCCGCTGCTGAGCGCGGCCTCGTGCGCGAGCTTGGTCATCGGCATCCGGTGCTCGGGGGAGCGCACCAGCCGCAGCAGGATGTCGAAGGAAGCGGGGGCGAGGTCGAACTCCTCGGCGATCGCAGCCATCAGCTTGCCCTGGGTGACGTGGTAGCCCTCGATGACGAGACCCCACCAGGTGATGATCTCGTCGTCGTCGGTGCGCGGGTCAGGGCGGGTGCTGCTCACGGTGTTGCTCCTCGGAAAGCGGATGTAGCTCCGCCCATTCTACCCCGAAAAGCTTCGAGTGAAAGTGTCTTACTCGGAAGAGGCAGCCGGAGCTGCGGATCGCGGTAGGGGCTCGTGACCCCGATGCTCCGGCCTTCGGCGTGCGTGACGTCGTGCGGACGGACGTTGCCCGGTCAAGATTCTCCCTGTTCCCGCCGCGGCTCGCACTGCATTCAAGCGCATCAGGTCCCTCGGTCAGCGGGCGGGGAGGGCGATGGCGGTGACGATCAGGCCGTCGTCGACGAGCCAGCGGCCGGCGAACTCCGCCAGCGCGTTGCCGGCGGTATCCGTTCCGGACTTGAGCAGGTGGGCGGTGAAGGTGCCGTCGAGGCGCAGGTCGAGGCGGGCGTCCTCGAAGCCGAGCCACTCGCGGGTGATCGGGTACCAGGTCTTGTAGACGGTTTCCTTGCAGCTGAACAGGATCCGGTCCCAGCGGAGCTCCGGGCGCGCCGCGGACAGCTCGGCGACCTGGGCGCGCTCGGCGGGGAGGGACACGACGTCGAGCACGCCCTTGGGGAGGGCTTCGTGCGGTTCGGCGTCGATGCCGAGCGACTGCACCTTCGCCTGGTGCGCGACGACCGCCGCTCGGTAGCCCGAGCAGTGCGTGATGCTGCCGATGGTTCCCGCGGGCCACTGCGGCGCTCTGCGCTCGTCGGACACCAGCGGTTCCGGCGCGACGCCGATGCGGCTCAGCGCCTCGCGCGCGCACCAGCGGCCGGTGGTGAACTCCCGGCGGCGCTTGCCCACCGCGCGCGCGATGATCGCCTCCTCCGCCGGGAAGAGCTCCACGTCGGGTGGGTCGGTGAAGGTCTCGACGCAGCTGACCTCGGACGGCAGCAGTCGCTCGATCACGCGCGGTCACCTGCCGCGAACGCCCGACCACCGAGGCCGGCGGCCTCGGAGCGCACGTGCCCCATCGCTAATCCCAATCTGTGGAGTTGGTTTACCGCTCGCTGCGTTCCGGCTACGGTCAACGGCATGATCCGGACGGTGTCCCTGACGACACGAGGTTACGTCGACCTCGTGCGCGTGTCCTCGGCCCTCTGTCGTCCGTAGCGGTTCCCCCTCTTCTTCGCGCGCATTCGCCGCGCGTTCCCCCTTCACCAGTACCCCGCGCGCGTGACCGAACGCGCGCGGCCGGTCGTTGCCCGCGTGGCCCGCCGTTGGCCGCGCCACGCCCTCATGCCCTGCGGAGAGTGCAGATGACCACATCCACCGAACTCGCACCCAGCCGAGATCCGATCGCCGTCACGACCGTGCAGACCCGCACGGCCAAGCGCGAAACCCGGGTCCCGCGTTGGCTTTTCAAACTCATCAGCCCGGTCGCGCTGGTGCTGATCTGGCAGGCGCTGAGCAGTTCCGGCGTGCTCAGCGACGACACCCTGGCCTCGCCCGCGACGGTCGCGGGAACCGCCTTCGAGATGTGGGAGGAGGGCAGGTTGCAGGAGGCGATCGCCGCCTCGATGCAGCGGGTCGGGGCCGGACTGGCGATCGGCGTGCTGGTCGCAGTGGTGCTGGCCACCCTGTCCGGGTTGTTCCGGCGCGGTGAGGACATCATCGACGCGCCGATGCAGATGCTGCGCACGGTGCCGGTGATCGGCCTGATCCCGCTGCTGATCATCTGGTTCGGCATCAGCGAGCAGCCCAAGATCGTGCTGATCGCGCTGGCCGTGACCTTCCCGCTCTACATGAACATCTACGGCGGCATCCGCAACGTCGACGCCGCGCTGGTGGAGGCCGCCAAGACGCTCGGCCTGGGCTGGTTCGCGCAGATCCGGCACGTCATCCTGCCCGCGGCGATGCCCAACGCCCTGGTAGGGCTGCGCTTCTCGCTCGGATCGGCGTGGCTGGCGCTGGTGTTCGGCGAGACGATCAACGCCACTGCGGGCATCGGCTACGAGATGAACACGGCCCGCGAGTTCTTCCAGACCGACGTGATCGTCGTCTGCCTGGTGCTCTACGCACTGCTCGGCCTCGTTGCCGATTTCATCGTCCGACTGTTGGAGAGGACTGTGCTGGCATGGCGACCGGCGTTTCGGGGAGCGTAGTGAAACCGGCCGCGGTGCGCGGCCTGACCAGGCGGTTCGGTGACCGGACGGTGCTCGACGAGCTGGACCTGGAGATCGAGCCGGGCCAGTTCGTCGCGCTGCTCGGGCCCAGCGGGTGCGGGAAGAGCACCTTGCTGCGCATCCTGGCCGACCTCGACCGCGAGGTCGGCGGGGACGTCGAGGTGGCGGTGCGGCGCGCGGTGGCCTTCCAGACCCCGCGGCTGATGCCGTGGAAGCGGGTGTGGCGCAACGTCGTGCTCGGCCTCCCGGGCCGCCCGGACAAGGAGCGGGCGGTCGCGGCGCTGGAGGAGGTCGGCCTGGGGCACCGGGTCGACGTGTGGCCGAAGGTGCTCTCCGGCGGGGAGGCGCAGCGCGCCTCCTTGGCGCGTGCGCTGGTGCGCGAACCGGACCTGCTGCTGCTCGACGAGCCGTTCTCGGCGCTCGACGCGCTCACCCGGATCAAGGCCCAGCGGCTGGTCGGTGAGCTGTGGCAGCGGCACGGCTGCGCGATCTTGCTGGTCACCCACGACGTCGAGGAGGCGTTGCTGCTGGCCGACCGGGTGCTGGTGATGCGCGACGGGCGCATCGGCTTCGACCAGGTCCTGGACCTGGACCGCCCGCGTGACGTCAGCGATCCGGCTTTCGTGGCCCTGCGCGCGGAACTGCTGTCCTGGCTGGGCGTCGATGAGGGGAGTGCGAAATGACGGTGGAGTTCATCGGGATGATCGGGGCGCAGCACGTCTCGGAGATCCACGCGGCGGACGGGCCGCCGGTCGATCCGGCGTTCCTGCGCGAGTTCGCCCGCGCCCACGAGGAAGCCGGGTTCGACCGGGTGCTGATCGGGTACGGGTCGAGCAGCCCGGAGAACACCCAGCTGGCCGCCCACGCCGCGGCGCACACCGAGCGGTTGGGCTTCCTCGTCGCGCACCGGCCGGGTTTCGTGGCACCGACCCTGGCCGCCCGCACCTTCGCCACCGCCGACCAGCTCACCGGTGGCCGCATCGCGGTGCACATCATCACCGGCGGCAACGACGCCGACCAGCGGCGCGACGGCGACTACCTGTCCAAGGAGGAGCGCTACGCGCGCACCGACGAGTACCTGGAGGTCCTGCACCGGGTGTGGACCGCGGAGGGGCCGGTCGACCACGCGGGGGAGCACTACCGCTTCGAGGACTACAACGCCACCGTGAAACCGCTGCAGCGGCCCAGGATTCCGCTGTACTTCGGCGGATCGTCGGAGGCGGCGTACCGGGTCGGCGGCAAGCACGCTGACGTGTTCGCGCTGTGGGGCGAGCCCTTGGCACAGACCGCGGAGCAGATCGCCAGACCGCCGTCAAATCGATCGCGCCGCGCTGCGACGTCGTCCTGGTGGTCGGCTCCCCCACCTCCTCCAACTCCAAGCGCCTGGTGGAGGTCGCCACCGCATCCGGCGCGGGCGCGGCACACCTCGTGGACGGCGCCGCCGAACTCGACCCGGCATGGCTGGACGGGGCGGAAGCCATCGGCGTGACCGCGGGTGCGTCCGTGCCGGAGGTCCTGGTCTCCCACCTCCTCGACCGCCTCGCCGAACTCGGCTACGACCAGGTCGAGGCCCAGAGCGGTGTTGCCGAACCACAACGCTTCAGCCCCCCGCTCGCCCTGCGCACCGGCTGACAGGAGGAGGCGAGCCAGGAGCTACCCGTGGAACCTCGTCGTCTCGCCGAGATCCGCGCGGCCCACCTCGATCTGGTTGACGGGCGCCGAATCCTGCGCATAACCGAAGGAGACGCCGAAGAGCACCTTGCGGTCCCGGATCCCCAAGCAGTCGCGGACCACGTCCCCGTAGAAGCCGAGCAGGCCCTGCGGGCAGCTGGCGACTCCGTGCGCCGCCATCGCCAGCAGCAGCGTCTGGCCGTACATGCCGACGTCCGCGACCATCCGGGCGTCCGCATTGGACGGTGTGAGCAGCAGGGCCACGTGCGGCGCCCCGTAGAACCGCAGGCTCTCCGCTTGAAAGGCGTCGCGCGCCTCGTGGTCGTCCCGCGCGATGTCCAGCGCTCCGTACAGGGCGGAGCCGAAGGCCGACCGGCGTTCCCGGTGCACCGCGCTGTAGAGCTCGTCCTGGTACGGGAAGTCCACGGAGAAGCGCTGCTCCGCGTGCGCCGCCAGCAACGACTCGCTCAGCCGGTCCCGGGTCGCCCCGCTGACCACCTCGACGCTCCACGGCTGCGTGTTGGAGTTCGACGGGGCCGCACCGGCCAGGGAGAAGATCGCTTGCAGCGTCTCGCCCGGCACTGCGTCCGGCCGGAACGAGCGCACCGCTCGCCGGCCCCGGATCAGCTCCTCCGCGTGTTCAGGAAGGACCGTCACTTCGCTCTACCTCGCAACTCGCCCAACAGTGCACCTAAGTACACGACTTCGTTTACTTAGCGGGACGCTATCACGCATCGGCCCGTTAAGTACACGGGGCTGTACACTTTGCTGGTGGCTGAGCAGCAGGCGGTCCAGCGCCGCAGGGGACGAGGCGGGCGCGAGCGCGTCCTCGCCGCAGCGACCGCGCTCTTCGAGGTGCAGGGCATCAACACGACCAGCATGGAACAGGTCGCCGCCGCAGCCCCGGTGTCGAAGCGCACCCTGTACGCGCACTTCCCCACCAAGGACGACCTGGTGGTGAGCTACCTGCGGGACCTGGTCGAATCCGGGCGCACCCTGGAAGGGGTGCTCGAGCGCGCAGACCTCCCGCCCGAGGAACGCGTCCTCGCGCTGTTCGAGGCACCCGACGACGTCGACCCGATCCGCGGATGCCCCTTCATCGACGCGGCCGCCGAGTTCCCCGACCCGACCAGCCCGGTCCACGAGTTCGCCGCCGAGCAGAAGCGCCGCTTGCTCGCGCACCTGACCGACCTGACGAGCGCGCTGGGGGCCGCGAACCCCCGATCGCTGGCAGAACAACTAGCCGTCCTCGTCGACGGCGCGGCCAGCCGATCGATGGTCCTCAACGACGCGAACTGCGCTCAGCACGCGAAGGCGGCGGCACGGGCGTTGCTCGCCGCGGCAACACCGGATCACCGCGAGCCGGGCTGAAATCCCCTGATTCGCCTGCCCGGACGGGGACGATGAGTTCTCGCTGCCGGCGAAGTCGGTACTCAGGACACATCGAGTGCACGTGGAGGACCGAATGACCCAGGACCTCTTCGCCGGAATCGCCGTGACCGACTACGCCGCTGCACTGCCGTGGTACGAGCGGCTCTTCGGCCGCCCGCCGTCGTTCCTGCCGAACGAGGTCGAGGCGGTGTGGAAAGTGGCCGAACATCGCTACGTCTACATCGTCGAGGACCCGGAACGGGCGGGGAACGCGCTGGTCCTGGCGTTCGTCGACGACCTCGAGGACCGAGTCGCCGCGGTCGCCCGGCGGGGCGTCGAGCCCGCGAAGCGCGAGACGTACGAAGGCGGCGTGACCAAGGTGGTCTACCGCGACGCGGATGGCAACGAGATCAGCTTCGGCGGCGGCCCGGGCTGAGCGGTTCGCCCGGCTCTGCGATGTCCGTCAGGTCGCGGTTCCCGACGCCGGCTCAGGCAGGGAACGAATTCGCACCTGCCGGAAGTCCTCGTCCAAGCGGCACCAGCGGTTGCCCCGACGGGCAGCCACCTCGCACCCGCGGCACATCCATCCACATCGGACGACCAGCCGAGCTGCCCAGGCGCGACACGAGCGGCTGGTCATCAGGGCCGGATCGCTCCGGAATCGATCACGAGGTCGCGGATCCGTTCGAGCGCCCCCTGGGTGACCGCCCGGTCCCCCAGCTCCGCGAACCGGACGTCCGGGCAGACCGGCACCCGCTGGCCCAGCTCGGAGCGGATGCGCACCAGCCCGGACTCGCCCAGTTCGGTCGCCGCCCCGCCGACCAGCACCAACGCGGGGTCCACTGCCAGCGACAACGCCACGACCAGGTGCCCCCACGCCGAGACCACCTCGTCCAGCCGGCCGCGCTCGGCCAGCTCCCGCACCGGCTCGGCGGCACCGATCTCGTCGGCCAGGCCGCTCAGGCCGTAGCGCTGCTCCACCGTGGAACCGGGATCCGAATCGCGCAGGGGCAGCAGGCCGATCTCGCCGCTGGCGCCGTGCGCCCCCGGCAACACCCGCCCACCCAGCATGATGCTCGCGCCGATGAACCGTCCTATGTAGAGCAGGACGACGTCGTCAGCGCCTCGCGCCGCACCGTGCACCCGTTCTCCGGTCAGCATCAGATTCACGTCGTTGTCCACCAGCACGCAGTCGCCGAACCGGTTCGCGAGGACTTCACCCAGCGGTTCCGGGGCGGTCCAACCGAGGTCGGGCGCGGTGCCGACCACGCCCGTGCGGGGCGTCACGACACCCGGCACCGCGACCGCCACGCCGCACACGTCCGCGGTGTCCAGCCCGTTGATCCGGCACAGCTCGGCCAGCTCCGCGACGAGCCAGTCCAGCTCCATCCGGTCGCCCTGGTAGTCCGCGCGGCGGTGGGTCACGACGGTGCCGGTGAGGTCGGCCAGCGCGAGCTCGGCCCGGCCGCGGGCCAACCGCGCCAGCAGCACCCACCTGCTGCGCGACCGGATCGCGAGCAGCACCGGGCGACGGCCGCCGGACGAACCGGCCGCCCCGATCTCCGCCACCACCTCGTCGGCCAGCAGATCGCGCACGAGCCGGGTGATCACGGGTTGGCTGATACCGGTCAGCTCGGCCAGATCGGTTCGCGACATCGGGCGTTCGCGGAGCTGCCGGAGCACCGCCGCGCGACCGTCCCGCCGCCCCCGCGGAGCCTTGCCCGCCTCGCTCCGCCTGTCCGCGGTGGTCGTTCTGGTCACGGATGCCTCGACTTTCTTTCTACCGGAATGAAAGTCTAGATCACGATCGATCCCGCCACCAGGGCCAGAGCGCAGTCGAGCGGCCCGACCGCCGAAGCCGCCAGGCCGCTCGACGTTCCCGTCAGCCGTCGACCTGCGCGGTCCGCGCGAGCGTCGCACCACCCGACTCGTAGGACAGCAGCACGCGATCAGCGGCACCGATCGGCAGTCGCACGACCGACTCACCAGCGGTGAGCTCGCTGGTCCCGCGGCCGGTCACCTGCTCGCCGTCCCAACCGAACAACCGGACCGAACCGGGCACCTCCGCAGCCAACCGAACCTCGGCGGTCTCCGCGTCGACCCGCTTCACCGAGCGGATCTGCACCGCGTCAGCGGCGAGCCCGCGCCCGCCCGACAGCGGCACCCCGTCGGCGCTGGACTGCAGGATGCTCAGCGGTGAATCCACGCTCTCGGCCGCGAGATCCGGCAGCACCGGCTCCTTCGGCCCGGTGGTTCCCGGGAGCAGGCCCGGCAGCTCGGCCAGGCCCCAGCGGTAGGGGTCGCCGCGCACGCCGTTCCAGGTCGACCAGCCGACCCGGGTCTGGCTGGTCCTGTCCTGGGTGTCGGAGTCGTAGATCAGCACGTTGAGCCCCATGCGCGCCGGGTCGACCGCGTCCGGCAGCACGTCGAACGGGATCTTCGCCTCGAGCGTGTAGCCGCGGTACGGCTCGGAGACCTTCGACGCGACCTCCATGCCCGGCGCCGTCTCCGCGCCCGGCCCCTGGTGGTTGTCGGCGTCGCGCTCGAAGCACGGCGGGTTGCCCGCCGCCGGGTCGTCGGTGATCGGGAAGATCCCGGTCTTGAACGCGGTGGCCGTGTTCTCCGACGTGCCCTTCGGGTCGATGGTGATCTCCACCGAGTCCGTGCGGCGGTGCCGCTTGCAGTCCTCCGGGGCGAGGACGGTCCCGAGCACGTCGTCGGTCACGTGCACCACCACGTGCAGCGCGTCGTCGGTGAAGTTCACCTTCGCGGTGCCGGAGATGTCGTCCCGCCCGGTCGGCTCGCCCTCCCACAACGAGGAGAGGTCCAGTTCGGGGCCGGTGTACTCGCCTTCTTCCTCGACGCCGTCCACCACCGGGGCCGTCTGCGCCTTCTCCACCACCGTCACCGGCACCAGTTCCAGCGCCGCGGACTCGGTCCCGGTCCCCTTGGACGAGGTGGTCTCGATGCCGACCGGGTAATCACCCTCGTCGGGCGCCCGGTTGGACGTCGGCAGGGTCGGGTCGGTGTTGGTGACCTCGAAGGTCACCGCACCGGTCGCACCGGGTGCGAGATCCGCGTAGGGCTTCTCGGGTGCGTCGGCGCTGAAGCCTGCGGGCAGGTTCAGCCGAACCACACCGCTTTCCGGTGCCGTCCCGCGGTTGACCAGATCCACCCGCACCGGGCGGGTCCTGCCGCTGCCCAGCGTGAGCACCGGTTTGATCAGGCTGTCCAGCTGGGGCGCGCCGACCTCGGCGGCCCAGTCGCGGAACTGGCCGACCTGCGGCAGCGGTTCGATCGTGCCCCGCACTTCGGGGACGACCCGCACCACGCGCGAGGAGATGCCACTCGCACCGTCGGCGGTGTCGAGTCGTGCTTCCAGCCGGAACCGCGTGTTCGGCGCGGCATCGGCAGAGGGCGTCACGGTGAACTGCGCGGTCTTGTTCCCGCCCGGGGTGACCGTGCCGAGGTCGCCGGAACCCGCGACCTGCCAACCCGTCGGCGCGGTCAGCTGCACCTTGCTCTGCTGCAGCGCCCGATCTGCCGCCCCCACCTGAACGGACACCTCGAACCCGGCGCCCGGAACGACGTCGAAGCGCTCGGTGTCGATCGCGAGCTCGGTGCCCACCGGCAGACCGCCGGAGCCGGGCAGCGCAGCACCGTCCAGCGGCGCGGTAGCCCCGGTCGCGTCCGGGCCGTAGGGGGCTCGGCTGTCGATCTCGGTGAACCAATCGCAGGCGATCTTCGCAGGATCTGCCGGCGCGGGCGGGTTGCTGGCCCAACCCTGCGTCCGGTACTCCCATTCCGCTTCGCGCTCCACGGTCGCCCAGGTCTTGCCGTCGTTGGCCGGGGACGTGCGCCCGGCCCACACGCCGAGGACGCGGTCGGTGGGTTCGGCCGGGCGATAGCCGGCAGCTTCGCAATCCGGACCGGTGTCGGCAGCGCCCTGCCCGCCCGACCGGAACAGCCGTCCGGGGTTCCAGGGTTCGAGGCCTTCCTGCGAGACCTGCTCCGGGAACACCGACGGGTCACCGGCCTTCAGGTAGGCCTCGACGGCGAGCCGGGCCGCCTGCTGGTGGTTGCCGTGGTTGCCGGGCGTCGGCGACGGGTTCATCGTCACGATCACCTTGGGCTTGGTCGCCCGGACGATGCGCACCACCCGCGACAGGGTTTCTTCCCGGTCCCAGACCTGCGCGGTCAGCGGGGCGCTGACCGTGTAGAAGAAGTCGAGCTTGTCCAGGTTGTAGACGTGCTCGACACCGGCCTTGCCGACCGCACGCCGTTCCTCGCCCTCGCGGATCAGCCCCAGCGGCGGGCCTTCTTCCAGTCCGACCGCGTTGCCGCCGCCTTCGCCCCTGGTGGTCGTGATGACGCCGGCCTTGAGGTGGTGCTGTTCGCTCCACTGCCCCAGCGTCGACAGGGTGCTGGCCTCGTCATCGGGGTGGGCCCCGATGAACAGCACGTCGAGCCCGACGGGATCGGGTGGTGGCGGTGCCGCAGCCGCAACCGGACCCACCCCCAGCGAGAACGTCGCGACCGCTGCTGCGATCGCCGTGGACTTCCGCATTCTTCCTCCAGAAAAGGGATCCGACGAAAAAGAAGCAAGGCGTCGGAAAATATCTGCGAGAACAGAAACAAAGTTCTCCGAGAACGCCCCGGAACTGCGGTTTTTCGGCACCCGAAGGCCACGTCACCACTTCCTCGCGAACCGGGATCGAGGAATCCTAGGAAGATGAAAACGGGAAAGTCAACGGCTTCTCGAAACGCGGACCGCGAATTCCGCGCCGAACAGGAGAACCCGGCCGGCATTGCAGGTCCACTTAGGACTCGGGGCGCCTCTCGTGGTGCGAGAGGCGCCCCTGGTCGGTCGTCGATCAGTCGGCGATCGCGGCCCGGACCTCTTCGGCTTCGGTCGTGCGGCCGAGCTTCTCCAGGATCTCGCCGAGTTCCAGCGAGACACCGGTGTGGGCCGGGATGCCCAGCGGAAGTCGTTGCAGCGACGCCCGGTAGAGGCCGACCGCCTCGTCGGAGCGACCGGCGCCGTCGAGCACGCGGGCGGCCAGCAGCTCCGACATCGCAGCGGAACCGTCGTCACCGGACTCGGCGTACGCGTCAGCTGCGGTCAAGGCGTTCGAGACCGCTTCTTCGACGCGCTCCATCGAGGCCAGCGCGTGCGCCTTCGTGTCGATCACGTCGGCGACGAACCAATCCTGCCCCGCATCCCGGCCGATCTCGACGGCGGCGTCGAGATCCGCCAGACCCGACTCGTCACCGAACTTGATCTTGCCCTGGCCCAGCTGGTGCAGCGCCCGGGCGAGCAGCTCGGGCTGCTCCTGGCCGCGAGCGAGCCGGAGGGCGGATTCGAGGCTCTGCACCGCGTCGGCGTCCTCCACGGACACCAGGAGCTCGCCCAGCCCCAAGTGGGCGCGGAACGCCAGCTCGACCAGCGCTTCGTCACCCGACTCCTCCGCGACGCGCGCCACCTCGGACAGCACGCGGTACGCGGTGCCCAGCTCCTGGGCCCGACGAGCAGCCGCACCGAGCCAGTACCGAGCCTCCAGCGCCGACGCTCCGCCGCCTTCGACACCGGCGAAGCCAGCGGCCGCCGCGTCCAAGGCCTCCATCGCCAGGTCGGGCTCGCCCGCCTGGAGGTGGAACCGGCCCAGCCAGTACCGGTTGGTGTTGAGGTCGCCGGTGTCGCCGAGTTCCGCGTGCCGCACCGCGACCTGCGCGCGGTGCACCGCCTCCTCCGACTGCCCGAGGTCGTCGAGCAGGTGCGCGGCCAGCATCGCCGCGTCGGAAGCACCGGCGCGGTGGCCGATCGCGGTGTGCAGGTCCAGCAGCTCGTCGGCGGCGCGGATCCCGACCTCGAAATCGCCCATGCCGCCAGCCAACCGGGCGCGCACGTCGAGCGCCTTGATCCGCCAGCACCGCTCCGCGTCGGAGGCCAGCACGGCGTCCAGGGCTTCCGCGGCGTCTTCCTGGTCGCCCATCCGCAGCATGGTCAGGGCCAGCAGCAAGCGCGTGTTGCCCAGCTGCTCCAGCCCGGCGGATTCGGCGACGCCGACGGCTTCCCGTGCCAGCTCGATCGCGCCGTCCGGCTCGTCACCGGAGCTCGGCAGCGCGGCCAGCGCGGTCAGGACCTTCACCTTGGTGTCCGGATCGAGGTCCCGCTGCAGCGCAGCGCGCAGCTCGTCCTCGTCGCCGGTGTTGAACGGCGCGTACAGCGCCAGGCCGAGTTCCTCCTCGGCGTCGGCCTGCTGGTCCTCGCCCAAGGCGCGCAACGCGTCGATCCGGGCCTCGATGGCCGCCAGCGCGCCGTCCCGGTCCTCCCGGGCCCTGCAGACCGCCAGGACGCTGCTGTGGAACCGGGGCTTCAGCTCGGGCTGCGACGGCTCACCCATCTTGTCGAGCAGCGCCATCGCCGCGTCGTGGTCGTCCTTGACCACGACCGCTTCCTGCGCCAGGTCGAGGTAGTCCGCCGGGGTCGTCGGCGCGGCGGGTTCGGCCAGCTCGGTGGGCACGAACGCCTGGGTCTCGATCGGCAGGTCGTAATGCTCGTCCTCCAGCGCGCGAGCGCGCTCGACTTCGGAGGCGAAGTACCCGTTGCCGTTGCGCGCGTCGAACGCCGCTGCGATCTCCTCCGCGACCCGCCAGGAATCCGCCGCCAGCTCGGCCGCGGTTCGCGGCTCGGGCTCGACACCGAAAACGGCTGCCACGTCGGGCATTTCGCTGCCCCGAACCTCGACGTCACCGTGACCGCTGCGGACCACCGCGTCGAGCAGCACGCCGTAGGACACCAAGGCGCAGAAGCGCTTGTACACGTCCAGCGGGTCCTTCGGCAGTTCGCCGATGTGCCGTTCCAGCAAGGACAGCCCGCGTTCGGTGTTGCCGGTGACGGCGAGGAAGATCAGGTGGTCGGCCACGATGCCGAACCCGTCGGCGTTCGAGGTCGCCGCGCGGTAGCTGCGGAAGTGGTGCCACTTCGCCTCGTCGGCACGGCCCGCGCGCAGCAGCGGCAACAGCGCTTTGCCCTGGGCGCGTTCCGGTTCCGAGCCGCACCGCACCCGGTTCTCGATGATCTCGTCGAAGAGCTCCAGCGCCTTCGCCTCGTCGCCGGACCGGCGGAAGAAGTCGGCGTCGTCGCTGCGGACGCAGGCCTCGCAGTGGCTGTAGTCATCGCGCGGCAGCTCCTCGCGCGCAGCCCGGAACTCGGCTGCCTCCTCGAAGCGGCCTGCAGCGGTGGCATTGGCGGTCTTCGCCTGCCACACACCGGAAAGCCCGACACCGGCGGCGCGGTAGCGGTGCTCCATGTCGTCGAGGACCTGGTCGACCTGGCTCTGCGGGAAGGCCGGGTTCAACGCGACCGCCTCGGCCATCCACTTGTAGTACCAGAGCAGGTCGAGGTCGTCGATCCGGCTCGGGAACCGCGCCGGATCCGAGTCGTGCTTGCCCAAGCACCAGGAGAACGCGGTGAACATCGTGTCGCTGTCGCCGGTCAGCGCCGCGCTGGAGACCTGGCGCATCCGCGCCCGGTAGAGCAGCTCTTCGGCACCGGCCTCCTGCGCGAGCCGGACGGCGTCGGCGACCATCGCCGATTCCTCCGGCCCGTAGGCCATCATCTCGCTCTCGTCGAGCAGCCGCTCGACCTCGGACGTCCCTTCGGACACCTTCATCCCCCCGTTTTTCCCGAAAACCCGTGGTGCTGCGCGCGAACGGCCGGTTCAGCCCGTGACGCCGACGCTGAGCTGGATGAGGTCGCTCATCGCGGTGGTCAGCACGGTCCGGTCGGTCTTCGACAGCGGCCGGTGCCCGGCCAGCAGGGCCTGGACGTAGACCAGCCGGACGCTGCGGTCGAAGACGACCTGATCGTCCACGTTGGACAACTGACGGATCATCGTGTTCTGCCAGTTCAAGCACAGCCGCGCGGTGGTGCCGCGGGAGGCGAGCCCGGGCTTGCCCGCGGTGATCGCGTCCACCCCGCCCAGCACGTCCGCCCACACGCCGGGTGCCGAATCGCGCACCTCGGTGCGCTCGATCCGGCGGATGGCCGCGGCGTCAGCGACGTGGAGAGCGCTCACATCACCGGGCCGGAACGATCGGACCACCGCTTCGCAGCCGAGCTCGGCGAGCACCGCGGACGCCCGGCGCTCCAGCGCGCTGGTGCTGCTCCGGTCGTCCATCGGCGGCGGGGCGAGCTCGTCCAGGATCGAGCCGACCTGCACCTGCTCCACCGTGACGTCCTCGACCAGCAGCGGCAGGCGCCGCAGCAGGTCCGACTCGTAGGTGTAGCCGCCGTTGATCACCGGGTGCTCGGTCGGGACCACCGCCGCGATCTGCCGGAACTCGTCGACGGTCTCGACGTAGCGGACGTGCCGGGACTGCTCCAAGTAGTCGTGCACGGTCATCCGGCCGACCGAGGTCTCCACGGTCAGCCACGGCAGCACCGCCGCCGCCAGGTCGTCGTCGTGCACGGCCATCGACTTCAGGCCCAGGTCGTGGACGGCGACGAACCGTTCGAACCGGGCCGGCCGGGTGGTGGCCTGCTGCACGATCCAGCGCCGCAGCGCCTTGCCGATCTCCTCCCGGGTGTACTCCAGCGCCTCGTCGGCGACCAGCTGCTCCCGGGACGCCGTCGGGTGCAGGCCCTCGGTGTTGATGACGCAGCGCACGAAGTGGGCCCACTCCGGCAGCAGCTCGGAGAGGTCCTCGCCCAGCAGCATCCGGCCGAGGTAGAGCTCACCGCTGCGCCGCGCACCGGGCGGCGGTGCGTACGGCAGCACGTAGGCGACGCCTTGCGTGCCGGTGGCCGGGACGGACAGCTCGATCGTCTCAAGTGGACGGTGCTGGATCAGCTCTTCGCCGAACTCCTCCAGCGCCGCAGCCGCCGAGCGCTCGTCCGCCGGCCGCTCCTGCGGCAGGAACAGCGCCAGTTCGTTGGCGGTGTCCCAGGCGTCGTCGGTGCGCCGGACCCGCACCTCCACCGGCAGGTAGCGGCCGAACCGTCGGGCCAGCCGCAGCACCTTCTCCGGTGCGAGCAGGGCCGCGTCGTCCGGCCGCGGGGACAGCCGCACCTCGGTGCCGATCGCCAGTCCGGCGGCCTCGTCCTCCGGCAGCTCCCGGATCGAGAAGGTTCCATCGGCCGCGCCGGCCCACTCCACCGGCGGGTGCCCGTGCACCGATCGGCTGCGGACCACGATCCGGTCGGACACCATGAAGCAGCTCAGCAGACCGATGCCGAACTGGCCCAGGTAGTCCTCGTCGCGGAGGTTCAGCACGTCGTCGCGCTTGGAGCTGCGGCCCACCGTCGCGAGCAGCTCACCGGCTTCGGCCGCGCTCAAACCCTGCCCGGAGTCCCGGAAGACGAACTCCTCCGGTGAATCCGGGATCGTGCCCACCGGGAAGATCTCGATGCTTCCCCGCGCCTGCTGCCCGGAGACCTTCGCGCGAGCGGCGATCGCATCGCGCCCGTTCTGCAGCAACTCGCGCAAGTAGACGTGCGCACCGGAGTAAATGTGCCGGCCCAGCAGATCGACGACTCCACCGAGGTCCACCTGGAACGGGCGCGCATTCGAGCCCTCGGTGTCTTGCATCCAGAATTCCCCTTCCGCACCGCGCACGCTCTTGATCATACGCGGGCACCCCCACCGTCCCGACCATCCCCGATGCGCGCAACCAGCGGTATCGGAGTCGAATCGTGCCTGGTAGAACGGTTTTCGCGAGCGCACCACCAACCAACGTAGGTAGCCGTACCCGACATCGACGACGATTCCCCGCAGCGTAACGAGTTCATCACGCGGCACTCGGCAAAAGCGCGGAGGAAAATCACCCGAGCGGAAATGCAGGCGGAATGGGAACTGAATGCACGCAGCGTCCATTCCGCGAACACACTCCGTACACATTGGAGGGTGATGCGCGCGACGATCACGCCCGCGTACATCGAAGGGTCAACACCGGTTCGCCCGGCGGCCATCTGGTGGATCTACCGTGCACCGGCCTCCACCGATTCCGCGCGGTACCTCCGCGCACGGCTCACAAGGGGAAGCATGACAGCGAATTCCGGTTCGACCCCGTCCCGCCGCCAGGTCCTGTTAGCCGGCACGGCAGCACTCGGCGCCGCAGCGCTGACCAGCACCGGTCTCGGCTCCACCGCGAGCGCCCTGCCCGGCGCGGGGCGGGTGATCCGCTCGCCGTTCACGCTGGGCGTGGCGTCCGGGGATCCACTGCCGACCGGCGTCGTGCTGTGGACCCGGCTGGCCACGGATCCGCTCGCCGAGGACGGGCTCGGCGGGATGCCCGACCAGATCGTGCCGGTGCAGTGGCAGATCGCCGAGGACGAGGGCTTCCGCAAGGTCGTGGCCGAGGGCGCCACGCAGGCCCGGCCGGAATCCGCGCACTCCGTGCACGTCGAGCCGTCCAACCTCCAGCCGGCCACCGAGTACTACTACCGCTTCCGGGTCGGCAACGAGCTCAGCCCGGTCGGCCGCACCAGGACCGCGCCGCGCTCCGGCGCGCAGCTCGACCGGTTCTCCTTCGCCTTCGCCAGCTGCCAGAACTTCCCGGTCGGCCACTTCAGCGCCTACTCGCACATGGCCCAGGAGGACCTCGACCTGGTGGCCTTCCTCGGCGACTACATCTACGAAGGCGGTGCGGCGGGCACCATCGGCCGCCCGCACGCGCCCGCGCGCGAGACCTTCGACCTCGCCGACTACCGCATCCGGCACGCCCAGTACAAGACCGACCCGGACCTGCAGGCCGCGCACGCCGCGTTCCCGTGGGTCGTGGTCTTCGACGACCACGAGGTGGAGAACAACTGGGCGGGCGACCGGTCCCAGCCCGACAGCGAACCCGACCAGGACCCGGCGGTCTTCCGCAAGCGCCGCACCGACGCGTTCCAGGCCTACTACGAGAACATGCCGCTGCGCGAGACCCAGCACGTCCAGGGCGCGAACATGCGCCTGTACCGGCGGCTCACCTTCGGCGACCTGGTGGACTTCCACCTGCTCGACACCCGCCAGTACCGCGACTTCCAGGACCAGGACAAGCGGCTGGACCCCGAGCGCACCATCCTGGGCGCCGAGCAGCGGGACTGGCTGCTGCGCAACCTCGGCGGCCGGACGGCGCGCTGGAACGTCCTGGCGCAGCAGGTGTTCTTCTCGCAGCGCGACTTCACCTCGGGCGACGACGACTCCTTCAGCGATGACGCCTGGGACAACTACGTCGCCGAGCGCAACCTGGTGCGCGACCGCATGGCGCAGGCCTCCAACCCGGTGGTGATCACCGGTGACGTGCACGCCAACTACGTCTGCGACGTCAAGGCCGACTTCGACGACCCCGCCTCGGCGACGGTGGCCACCGAACTGGTCGGCACCTCCATCACCTCCAACGGCAACGGCGTCGAGCAGAACCCCGGCGACGCGGTCCAGCTGCAGGAGAACCCGCACATCAAGTTCATCAACCGGCACCGCGGCTACGTCCGCAACACGATCACGCCCTCGTCGTGGACGGCCGACTACCGGGTCCTCGACTACGTGGAGACGCCCGGCTCGCCCATCCGCGACCGGGCCCGCTTCGTGATCGACGACGGCAAGCCCGGCGCGAACCTCGCCTGACCCCCGGGGTGGCGGTTCGTCCGGAGCCGCCACCCCGCGTCACGCCGAGCCGGCCCGCAGGTCGCCGGGCAGCGGGATGACTTCGCCGGTGCACCGGCCGTCCGGGTGCATCAGCCAGCCCACCCGCTTGCGGGTGCGCAGGATGACCGAGCTGTTCAGGACCTGCCCCGTCGGCATCAGGCGTTCGAGGTGCGCCTGCATGGCCAGCAGGTCCGTCATGTCCGCGGTCCAAGCGTTGATCACGAGGTTCGCCGACCCGGTCACCGACATGCACAACCGCACCCGGGAGTCCTCCCGCAGCCGCGAGATGGTCTCCGCCAGCGCGCTGCTGGGCAGCCGGCACCACCAGATCACCGCCATCGGCCACCTGGTGTGCAGCTGCGCGACCTCGCACCGCATCCGCAGCGTCCGCGAGTGCAGCAGCGCCGCCAACTGGCGGCGGACCGTTGAGGTGGGGCGGCCGACCTTCTCGGCCAGCTCCGCGGCGGTGGCCCGGCCGTCGTGGGCGAGTTCGGCCACCAGCGGCCCGTAGATGTCGGGCCGGAGGTAGATCCGCTCGCTGGACCGGTCCTGCTCGGTGCGCCCGGTGCGCAGGACCTCCTCGCGCTGCGCCCGGTCCAGGGCGTCCAGCTGCCACTGGCTGCCTTCGATGTGCATCTTGGCGCCGATGTGCGAGTGCAGCGAGGCCACGCCGGGCAGCGCCGGGAGTTCGTCGAGCAGCAGCGCGGACAGCTTCTCGAACGACGCGGCCGACACCGTCACCAGCAGGTCCCGGCCCTGCGCGGCGTACTCGATGTTGTGCACCCGCGGCATCCGCTCCAGCTTGCGCGCCACCGCCTCCACCGAGCCCGGGGCGCAGTTCATCTCGACCAGGGCGACCATGGCCCCGCCCGCGAGCTCGCCGTGCAGGGGGTACGCGGTGATCCAGGCCAGCCCGGCAGCCCGCAGCCGTGCCCAGCGCTGCGCCAGCACCGTCGGCGAGGATCCCAGCGCCGGCGCTAGCGCGGCCCACGGAGCTCGAGGCCGCAGCTGCAGGGCGTGGATGAGCGCCAGATCGTCCTCCGAGAAGTCCTCGTGCACGCTTCTCCCCCGTGCTCGACATCGGGTGAGCGAATCCAGCGGAATCTCCGCCTCCCCGGCTTGCGTGCGCAGACTCTACCCAGCTCAAGGACGAGATGAGGAAGGTGCACGACGTTGGACCTGTTGGACGACGCCCGGTCGCTGCAGCCGGATCTGGTGCGGCTGCGCGAGGACCTGCACCGGGTTCCCGAGGTCGGGCTGCAGCTGCCGCGCACCCAGGAGCGCGTGCTCGAAGAGCTGCGCGGGCTGCCGCTGGAGATCAGCACCGGCAGCAGCACGACGTCGGTGACCGCGGTGCTGCGCGGGACCGGATCGGATGCCGCAGCGAGCGCGCGGCCCACCGTACTGCTGCGCGGGGACATGGACGCGCTGCCGATCGAGGAGCGGTCCGGGGAGGACTTCGCCGCCACCAACGGCGCGATGCACGCCTGCGGGCACGATCTGCACACGGCCGGCCTGGTCGGCGCGGCGCAGCTGCTCAGCGCGCACCGCGACCGGCTGGCCGGCGATGTCGTGTTCATGTTCCAGCCCGGCGAGGAGGGCTACGACGGCGCGCGGGTCATGCTCGACGAGGGCGTTCTCGATGCCTCCGGGCGTCGCCCCGACCACGCCTACGCGCTGCACGTCGTGCCCCACCGGCTCCCCGCTGGACTGGTGTCCGGCCGCGCCGGAGTCACGTTGTTCGCCTCCTACACGTTGGAGGTCGTGGTGCGCGGCACCGGTGGGCACGGCGCGACACCGCACGAGGCTGCGGACCCGGTCGTCGCGGCCGCGGAGATGGTCGGCGCCCTGCAGACCGCGGTGACCCGCTCGTTCAACGCGTCCTCTCCGGTGATCGTCACGGTCGGGATGCTGCGCGCGGGCACCGCCGCCAACATCATCCCGGACACCGCGCGCTTCGAAGCGACCGTCCGCACCGTCGACCCCGGTGCCGAACCGCGGCTGCGGGCGGTGTTCACCCGGTGCTTGGAGGGAATCGCGGCGGCGCACGGCGTCCGCGTGGACGTCGACCTGGTCGCGGGCTATCCGGCCACCGTCAACGACGCCGCGGAGGCCGAGTTCGCCGGTGGTGTCGTCCGCGAGCTGTTCGGCGCGGAGCACTACCGCGCCGAGGAGCACCCGACGCAGGGCTCGGAGGACTTCTCCCGGGTGCTGCAGGACGTCCCCGGCGCACTGCTGTTCCTGGGCGCGCACGCCCCGGGAGCGGTCCCCGAAAACGCCGCGGCGAACCACTCGCCGATGGCTCGTTTCGACGGTTCGATGGTCGGCCGGGCGTCCGCGCTCCTGGCCGGTCTCGCAGCGGAAAGGCTGGGCGCATGAGCACGTTCCCGCTCTCGCGGCGCAAGGTCCTGGTCGGACTCGGCCTGGGCAACGCCATCGAGTGGTACGACTGGGGCGTTTACGCGACGTACTCGGTGTTCTTCGCCTCCCAGTTCTTCACCGGTGGCAGTGCGGCGTCGAACCTGCTGAGCACGCTCGCGGTCTTCGCCATCGGCTTCGTGGCACGGCCGATCGGCGGGATGTTCTTCGGCTGGATGGCCGACCGGGTGGGCCGCAAACCCGTCCTGACGCTGAGCATCGGGATGTCGGCCGGGTCGTGCTTCCTCATCGCGCTGTGCCCGACGGCGCACCAGGTGGGGCTGCTCGCACCGACGCTGCTGGTGCTGGCGCGGCTGGCGCAGGGCCTGGCGCACGGCGGTGAACTGCCGTCGGTGCAGACCTACCTCGCGGAGGTCGCACCCCCGCAGCGGCGCGGGCTGTGGTCCAGCGTGATCTACGTGTCCGGCGGGATCGGGACGTTGTTCGCGCTGGGACTCGCCGGCGTGCTCTCCGCGGTGCTGACGCCGGAGCAGATGGGCGAGTTCGGTTGGCGCATCCCGTTCGCGCTCGGCGGTTTCCTCGGGTTGTACGCGCTGGTGCTGCGCCGGAAGTTCACCGAGACCGAGATCTTCACCGCCAACACCCCGAGCGAGGAGCAGGCCGCCCCGAAGCGTTCGACGCTGCAGCAGCTGCGGGCCAACATCAAGCCGATGCTGCAGGTGGTGGGCATCAACCTCGGCGGCACGATCGTCTACTACGTGTGGGCCATCAACGCCCCCACCTTCGCGATCTCCCAGCGCGGCACCGACCCGACGGGCGCGATGCTGGCCGGTGCCGGCGCCACGGCGCTCTACGTCGCGGCGATGCCGTTCTGGGGTTGGCTCTCGGACAAGATCGGGCGCCGCCGGCTGCTGCTGATCGTCTGGCCGGTGTTCCTCGTCCTGTTCTACCCGTTGAACCTGATGATCCAGGGCGAGGTCTGGCAGCTGTTCGTCGCGATGTCCATCGGCGTGGTGCTCAACGGCGTGCTCAACGCGATCGGACCGGCGATCACCGCGGAGCTGTTCCCCACCGGGATCCGGGCGCTCGGCCTGGCCGTGCCCTACGCGCTGACGGTCGGGCTGTTCGGCGGAACCGCGCCGTACATCCAGACCTACCTGTCGGAGCAGGGGTTGTCAGGCCTGTTCAACGCCTACGCGATCTTCCTCGGTGTGCTGACGCTGATCACGTTCTGGCTCCTGCCGGAGACCAAGGGCGCCAAGCTGGCCGGTGACGAACGGCCCACCGCGCAGGTCGCCGAACGATCCTGACCGCCGTCGACCGCCGGCCGGGCACAGCCCCGCCCGGCGGTCGACGGCGTTGTCGATCGTGCACAACTGGTCCTCCGAGCTTCGTCAGCGCCGGACGTGGAGACCCGGGCCAGCGGTGCACTACCGTTGGACAACTGCTGCCGCGGGATCGGGCGAAGAGGTGACGGCGTTGTCCAGGGCACCAGTCGCATCCGGATCGGACGGGGACATCCTGGCGCTCGTCTCCGAGACCGCACGGCGGTTGAACGCGCGGCAACCGCGGATCGCCAGGGACATGAGCGACCGGCTCGCTCGCGAGATCGACCGGTTGGACGTCGACCAGCACCTGGTGGAGCTGCTGCACGCCAGCGTGGACGCCAACACCAAGACGATCGTCCACGTCCTGACCAACCACATCCCGATCGACCACCTGCAGCCGACGACCGCAGCCGTCGAGTACGCGCTGCGGCTGGCGCAGCGCGACATCCCGGGCAACTCGCTGGTGCGGGCCTACCACATGGGGCAGGACTACTTCATCCAGCGCGTCTTCGAGGAGGTCCAGGGCCTCGACTGCGCCGCCGAGGTGAAGTTCGAGGTGCTGCGCCACATCTCGCAGGTGGTCTACCAGTACATCGACTGGATCTCGCTCTACGTCATCGACGCGTACTCCGAGGAGCGGGAGCGCTGGAACAACGCCCGCGGCAACGTGCAGTCCTCGCTCGTCCACAAGATCCTCGCGCAGCAGCCGGTCGAAGCGTCGACCTTCGAGGCCGAAACCGGCTACCGGCTGGGCCAGTTCCACCTGGCCGCGGTCGTCTGGAGCACCCGCCCCGAGGAGGGTGCGGGCGACCTCCGCGCGCTGGAGGAGTTCCTGCGCTCGCTCGCGGCGCGGTGGGGCGCGGGCAGCCCGCCGATCATCACCGCGGTGGACCGGAGCACCGCCTGGGGCTGGATCCCGATGGGACGCCGGCAGCGCGCCGTCGACGTGGACGAGGTGCGGCGAGCTGCCGAGGACGAACCCGGCTGCCGGATCGCGTTGGGCTTGCCCGCTTCGGGAACGGCCGGCTTCAAGCGCTCGCACGAACAGGCCCAAGCGGCCAGAGCTGTGGCCCTCGCTTCGGCCGGCCGGACATCCGCTGCGGTCAGCTTCGGCGACCCGGGGGTGGCGATCGTTTCCCTGCTCGCCAAGGACATCGAGTCCACTCGGCTCTGGGGCTCGGAGGTGCTGGGCCGATTGGCCTGCGACGACGAGAACGCCGCCGTGCTGCGCGAGACGCTGCGCGTGTTCCTGCTCAACGGCGAGAACTACGGCCGGACGGCGGAGGAACTGCTGCTGCACCGCAACACCGTCAAATACAGGCTCGGCAAGGTCTTCGCCGACGGAGCAAGCCCGTCCACCCACGACCGGCTCGACGTGGCCCTCGCCCTGCAGGTCTGCCACTTCCTCGGCCCGCGAGTCCTGCGCCCCACGACCGCCGTCTGACGACCACCTCAACCTCCCGTGCCGCAATTTCCATTGAAATCGCGGGTCCGATTTCAATGGAAATTGCGGCGCGTCGTCAGGTGCGGTGGCCGCCACGCAGGTACTTCAGGGCGCGGGCCGCGGCGTGCGCGCCGCACATGCCGTGCGCTCCGGGACCGGGTGGGGTGGCCGCGGAGCAGATGAAGTGCCCGGGCAATCCGACGTCGTACGGGTTGAACGTCGGGCGGGGGCCGAACACGAGCTGCCGGAAGTCCTTCGCCCCGGTGAGGATGTTGCCGCCCACGTAGTTCGGGTTGTGCTCGGCGAATCCGGTGGTGGTGCGCACCGCGGTGCCGATGATCCGCTCCCGGAACCCGGGGGCGAAGCGCTCGATCTGCGCGATGATCGCTTCGGTCGCGTCGCCGGTGTAGCCGTTCGGCACGTGCGCGTAGGTCCACACCGGGTGCACGTCGCCGACCGAGCGCTGCGGGTCGGCCAGGTACTGCTGCCCGACGAGCGCGAACGGCCGCTCCGGCATCCGGCCCGCGTGGATCTCCCGCTCGGTGGCGGCGATCTCGGCGAACGTGCCGCCGAGGTGGACGGTGCCCGCCCGTCGCGCCGGCTCGGAGGTCCACGGCACCCCGCCTTCGACGGCGAAGTCCACTTTGAACGCACCCGGCCCGTAGCGGAACCGGCGGTAGGCCCGGGCGATCCGGTTCGGCAACCGGTCGCCCAGGATCTCGGCCACCGCGGTCGGGGCGAGGTCGAACATCGTCACGTCGCTGTTCGGCAGGTCGGAACCGGAGCGCACCCGGACCCCGGTTTCGATCTTGCCGCCCAGGTCGAGCAGCAACGCGGCCAGCGCGTCGGTGATCGACCTGGAACCGCCGGCCGCCACCGCCCAGCCGTGCCGGTGCCCCGCGGTCAGGATGCCCAGCCCGATGCTGGTGCTCAGCGGGCGGTCCAGGGGCTGGAAGGCATGCGCGGCCACTCCGCCGAACAGCGCCTTCGCCTGCTCCCCGCGGAAGATCTCCGTCAGCACCGACGCCGGCAGGAGCGCGGGGATGCCGAAGCGGGCGAGCCGGAGCGGATGGCGCGGAATCCGCAGCAGCGGCCCGAGGATGTCCTCGGACAGCACGTCGTAGTCAGCGGCCGGCCCGGCGAACAGCCTCGACCAGCGGCTGTCGTCCGCACCGAGACCGGCGGCCGTCCTGGCGACGGAGCGGTGCAGCACCCCGGCCGTGCCGTCGTCGAGCGGGTGCACGCAGTCGATCTCGGGAAACCGCCACTCCAGGCCGTACCGGCCCAGGTCGAGGCGTTGCAGGAAGCTCGACCCGACGGCCATCGGATGGGTCGCCGAGCACTGGTCGTGCAGCAGACCCGGGAGGATCGCCTCGGCGGTCCGGGTGCCGCCGCCGATCTCGTCGGCCGCCTCCAGCACGGTGACCTGCACACCCGCCTCGGCGAGGGCGACTGCGGCGGCGAGTCCGTTCGGGCCGCTGCCCACCACGACCGCCGCACTCATGCCGAGCTCCCCATCGCCGGATCCGCTGCACCGCTCTCGCGCACCGACAGTAGTCCGCCCGCGCGCCTCCAGCTGACGTCGCGCGGGATCGGGCCGTTGGGCAGCCACGGCTGCTCGGCGACCGCGTCGGCGACCTTCCAGCTGCCGCGTTCGACCACGCCGAGCGCGGCGTCGATCACCTGGTAGCGCTGGATCCCGGAGTGGATGGGCTGGGATTCGACCCACACCACGACCAGCTCCCCCGGCGCGAACCCGACCCGGCTCTGCACCGCCCGGATCAGGCTCTCGTCGTGCAGGTGCCCGTCGCCGAAGTTGAACCCGATCAGCGAGTTGCAGACGAACTCGGCCCCCCGCACGGTCCGCTGGTCGAGGTCGGGCAAGCTGTCCAGCAGCACCGAGAACAACCCGCGCCCCTGGCTGTGCATCGAGCGCCAGGCGATCGTCTGCTGCATCGTGATCTCCGCAGCGGGCGCCGGGTACCCCATGGCCAGCAACTGGTCGAGCTGGTTCGCGGTGGGGCGGTGCGCGATCGAGTTGAGCTTCTCCTCCGCACCGGGCGCGAAGGCCCACAGCGCCGAAGCCCAGTTCCCCGCGTACTGGCGCATCGACGGCAGGAACGACACCAGGTCCGGCCGCAGGTTGCCCAGGACGGGGAAGAGCACCAGCCCGGCGACGATGCCCGCGGTCAGCCACGGCGAGGACATGTCACCGAGCCCGTAACCGGCCCCGGCCGGGAAGCCGAGGAACAGGAAGACGGCGGCGTAGGCGAACAGGACGTTCCACTCCAGCGGTACCGCCAGCGGGAAACGTCGAGGTGATGAACAGGTGGAACAGCACCATCAGCACCACACCGGCCGAAGTCAGCCAGCGGTTGGTGGACAGCAGCAGCACCAGCGGTGTCGCGATCTCGACCAGCGTGCCGCCGACGTGCGCCATGAAGGTCGCCAGCTTCGACGGACGCAGGTCGTGCGGGAAGTTCCGTGCCTTCGGTGAGCCCGTACCGTTCGGAAAGCGTGTGAAAACGTTCACCGAGCCAGCGCGTTGCCGTGCTGACGTTGGCCCGCACCAGAAGGTCCGGGTCTTCCCGTGGCAATACCCGCAGCGTCCCATGGGGCCGTCTTGGGTGGGTTTCCATCGGGTTCGTTTAGCCTCGCCCCGCAACTCGGGGAGGAGGCCTCGCGCTCAACAAGGGCAGCGAGGTTGCGTGCGGCGTTGAGATCTCGATCCAGGACCAGGCCGCACGCGTGGCAGTGGTAGGTGCGTTCGGACAGGCGCAGTTTGGCTTTCACCACACCACAACCCGAACACGTCTTAGAACTCGGAAACCAACGGTCCGCGATGTGCACCTTCACGCCGGACCAGGCGGCTTTGTACTCGACCTGACGACGCAACTCGGCCATGCCGACCCCCGCCACATCGCGCGCCAGCCGCCGGTTTCGCATCATCCCGGCGACGTTGAGGTCCTCGATCACGATCGCACCATGCTCCCTCACCAGGCGGGTAGAGAGCTTGTGCAACCCGTCGCGGCGCGCGTTGGCGATCTGGGTGTGCAGACGCGTGATCCGAGCCTGGGTCTTGCACCACCGCGATGACGGCTTCTGCTTGGTTCGTTTGTCCGGACCGATTCGACGCGCGGCTTGGCGTTGCAGCCGGCAGAGCTCACGCTGCGCAGCTTCCAGGTGTTTGGGGTTCGCGATCACCTCACCGGTGGACAACACCGCAAGAGATTTCACTCCAAGGTCCACGCCGACACTCGAGTCCGGGCGCGCGGATGGAGGGTCCGCGCGCTGGATCTCCACCGAAAACGACACGAACCACCGACCGGATCGGAAAGAGACGGTCGCTGACCGGATCCGGGCAGTGCCACGATCCACATGCCGCGCCAGCTTCCGGGTGGATTCGAGAGTGCGCACCGTGCCGATGCGGGGCAGTTTCACATGCCGACGGTCACGGTCGACCAGGCCGAAGCTCCCGGTGGTGAACCGGCACGACAACACACTGCGCTTGCCCTTGCAACGTGGGAACCCCAGCGGGCGGCCTTTTCTCTTGTTGTTCCTCGAGGCATCCCAGTTGGCCAGTGCGGTCGCCAGATTCGCCAACCCTGAGGCGTAGGCTTCCTTGGAGTTTTCCGGCCACCACGGCGCAATCTCGGCCTTCACGGTGTTCCAGTCTTTCCGCAGCGAATAAGCAGACCAATTCACCAACGGAGTCAGCTTCTCGGACGGGATACCGTAGGACTTCTCCGCCCGACGCTGTTCCAGATTGGCCCTGATCCGGTTCAGGCCCCAGTTGTAGGCGAAACGCTGCGCACCGCAATGCGATCGCAACGCTGCTTCCTGGGAAGGGTTGGGGTCCAGCGCGAACCGATACGCCTGAATCGTGACTGTCACCGCAACACCCCGGGCTCGGCCGCGCGCACCATGCCGTCCTCGACCTCTCCGGGGTTGAACATCACACACAAAACCTAACAGAAACACACTGATTCACACAAAATCGCGAACAGTCGACAACCCCTCGACGAGCGGGAATCCGAACCGCGCCTCGCAGCGTTCGAGCAGTTCCCGCGACACCGGAGCCGCACCGCACACGGCGAACCGGACCGACGAGGTGTCCGCGGAGAGCTCGTCGGGGAGTTCGGCCAGGCGCGCGTAGATCGTCGGCACGGCGGAGAAGTAGGTCGGCCGGTGCTGCTCGACGGCGGCGAGGAAGGACCTCGGGTCGAACCGCTCCAGCACGGTGAGCTGCCCGCCGCGCAGCATCATCGTCAGGAAGCTGACGCAGATCGCGTTGACGTGGAACAGCGGCAGGACCAGCAGGCAGTGGTCGGCATCGGTGGCCCCGAAGTGCCCGGCCATCGTCGACGCCATCGCATCGAGGTTGGCGTGGTCGAGCATCACCCCCTTGGGGCGACCGGTGGACCCGCTGGTGTACACCAGCAATGCCAGTTCGTCCGGTTGAACCTCCCGCTGCGGCGGGATTCCCCTTGGCTCGCAACGCATCTCGTCGACGTGGACCACGGAGAGCCCGGCGCTCGGCGCGGCCGGCCCGCTGTTGAGCACGAGACGAGCGCCGGAGTCGCGCAGCTGGTACCCGGCTTCGCTCTCGGTGAAGGACGGGTTGATGGGCGTCGCGGCGGCGCCGAGGCGCCAGGCCGCGAGCAGCCCGATGAGCAGCTCGACCCGGTTCGGCAGCATGACGGCGAGGACGTCGCCCGGGCCGACACCGCGCTCGGCGAGCTCCTCGGCGAACGCCGCAGCCCGCTGCACGACCTCCGCGTAGGTGAGGTCGTTGCGGCCATCCCTCAAGCACGGTCGGCCCATGGCTGATTCGGGCAGATTCCACGGCAGGTATCCGACGCTCACGTGTCACCTCTGAGACGCGAAGACTTCATGTGACGCCGAACACTAGGGGCGCCGGTGGCGCATTCCTATATCCAGCATCGACGAACTCCCCGATCCGCCTTGTCGACCGTTCACAACCGCGCCCACCACGACGACTCCCGAGCAGTCCACACTGGACTTCGCTGATACCGGCGGCCCGTGCGACGCCGCGAGCAGGAGACCGCCCCGATGCCCGGCCTAAGATCGGCTGGATGCGGATCGACCTCGTCACGATCATCGTGGCCGACTACGACGAAGCCATCGACTTCTTCGTCCACTCCCTGGGCTTCGAACTCGCCGAAGACTCCCCGTCGCTCACCAACGACGGACGCCCGAAGCGCTGGGTCGTGGTCCGCCCACCCGGCGCCGGCACGGGGCTCCTGCTCGCCCGGGCCGACGGCGACCACCAGTCCGCCGCCGTCGGGAACCAGGTCGCCGGCCGGGTGGGCTTCTTCCTGCAGGTCGAGGACTTCGACGAAGCCTTCGCCAGGATGTCGGCGGCCGGCGTCGAGTTCGTCACCGAACCCCGCACCGAGCCCTACGGCCGAGTAGCGGTGTTCCTGGACGTCGCCGGCAACCGCTGGGACCTCCTCGGCCCGCGCTGAGCACCGCCCGTCCGGGCTGCAACCCCCTGCAACCCTTGCCGCGAGAGGCCCCGGAGCGTCTGCTGGAGAGGTCCGCGATGTGACCCCGGTTACACATCGCGGCTACCGGCGGGTAGCGGGGAGGCGGCGTGGCGCAGAGCGGCTCGAACAACGGTCACCACCCCTGGCGACCGGTCACGGCGAGCAGCCGGGACGCGGCGATCGGGGTGATCGTCAACCCCCTCTCGGGTCGAGACATCCGGCGCGTGGTGGCGCAGGCGTCGGTGTTCCCGAACGCCGAGAAGGCCAACATGGTGCTCCGCATGGTCGCCGCCGCCGGCGCGCTGGGGCTCGGCCGGGTGCTGGTCTCCACCGACGATTTCGGGGTGGCGGCAAGCGTGCTGCGAGGTTCCCAGCAGCACTCCGCCCAGACCGACCACTGGCCCGAGCTGACCTTCTGCGAGCTCGACCCCCTGACCGGCACCGCCGAGGACACCAAGCAGCTGGTTCGCCGCATGCGCGCCGACGGTGCCGGGGTGATCGTCGTGCTGGGCGGCGACGGCACGGTCCGGGCCGCCGCGAGCGAGGTGGGTGGCACACCGCTGCTGCCGCTGAGCACCGGGACCAACAACGCCTTCCCCCAGATGTGGGAAGCGACGGTGGCCGGTGTGGCGGCCGCGCTGGTCGCGCGCGGCGACGTCGACGTGCGCAGCGCGACGCAGCAGGCGAAAGTGCTGGAAGTGCAGTGCGGCACGGCCACCGAGCTCGCGCTGGTCGACGTGTGCGTGTCGGCGACCGCGCAGGTGGGTGCGCGGGCGCTGTGGAAGCCCGAGACCTTGCGCGAGCTGTACTGCGCCTTCGCCGAGCCGCACGCGATCGGCCTGTCCAGCATCGCCGGGCAGCTGCTCCCCACGACCCGCGACCAGCCGCACGGGGTGGCCGTGCACTTCGCCACCGGATCCGCACCGCAGTACCGCGTGCTGGCGCCGATCACCCCGGGCAAGCTCACCGCCCTCGACGTCTCCGCCGTGCAGCACCTCCCGCTGGGCGAGCCGGTCGCCAGCCACGTCCCCGCGGGCACGGTCGCCCTCGACGGCGAGCGCGAGTGCGAGTTCGGGCCGGGCGATGAGGTGACCGTGCGGCTGACGAACCGAGGACCGCGCGTGCTCGACGTCCAGGCCGTGCTCGACACGGCTGCGCGGCGCGGGCTGCTCCGCAGCGGCTCCCCCACTGTCCCCGAGGGCGCCACCGGGGTTGATTCGTGGCGCGTTCCACCGAGCGACGGAGGAAGCCACCGATGACCGAGACCGTGTCAGCGAAGCCGGCCGGGGCCCTGGACGAGGCCGGTCTGCTCGCCGCGTACCGCACGATGCGGACCATCCGCGCGTTCGAGGACCGGGTCCACCAGGAGTTCGCCAAGGGCGACATCCCCGGCTTCGTGCACCTCTACGCCGGGGAGGAGGCCTCGGCGACCGGCGTGTGCCAGCACCTGGACGGCCGCGATTCGATCGCCAGCACCCACCGCGGCCACGGGCACTGCATCGCCAAGGGCGTGGACGTCCGCGGGATGATGGCCGAGATCTACGGCCGCAAGACCGGGTCCTGCCAGGGCAAGGGCGGCTCGATGCACATCGCCGACCTCAGCAAGGGCATGCTCGGCGCCAACGGCATCGTCGGCGGCGGCCCGCCGCTGATCTGCGGCACCGCGCTGGCCGCCAAGCAGCAGGGCACCGGCGGCGTCGGGGTGGCGTTCTTCGGCGACGGCGCCAGCAACCAGGGCACCACGCTGGAGGCGCTCAACCTCGCCTCGGTGTGGAACCTGCCGGCGATCTTCGTCGCGGAGAACAACGGCTACGCCGAAGCCACCTCGGCCACCTGGTCGGTCGCGGCGGACAACATCGCCGACCGCGCCGCCGGGTTCGGCATGCCCGGGGTCATCGTCGACGGCTTCGACTTCTTCGCCGTGCACGAGGTCGCCGGTGAGGCCATCGAACGGGCCCGCAACGGCGGCGGACCGACCCTGATCGAGGTCAAGTTCACCCGCTACTACGGGCACTTCGAGGGCGACCAGCAGGCCTACCGGGGCGACGAGGTGGCCCGCGCCCAGGAACAGCAGGACTGCCTCAAGGCCTTCCGCAACCGCGTCACCAGCTCGGGCGCGCTCGCCGGTGAGCAGCTCGACGAGGTCGACCGGGAGGTGGCGCAGCTGATCGAGGAGTCCGTCGAAGCGGCGCTGGCGGCTCCGAAGCCCACCCGCGAGGACCTGGAAACCGACGTCTACATCTCCTACTGACACGGGAAGGTTCACATGGCACGCAGCATCAGCTACCGGGAAGCGCTCAACGAAGCGCTCGTGC
>NZ_JBEOVY010000003.1:0-62662 GCF_040295745.1 Saccharopolyspora sp. NPDC002686 | reverse complement strand
GTTGACCGCGTTCGCCCCCATCGCATCCCGCACATCCACCACGAGGTGCGCGACGACGTAGCGCTGGACGCGCGAGTCGACCAACGCCTCGGGGTCGGTGCGCCGCCACTGCGCGTCCGCGGCGGAGCGGATCTTGTCGCCCACGGCCCGCAGCCGGCCCTCCAGCTCGCGCATCCGCTCCCGCGGCACTTTGCCGATCTCGTCCCAGCGCTCCTGGATGCGGTGCAAGTGCGCCTGGGCGGCCTTGAGGTCGGCGGACGCGTCGATCTGCTCGGCCTCGACGAGCAGCTCCTCCTTCAGCTTCGCGTTCTCGGCGAACTCGGCGTCGCGCTCGGAGAACGCCTCCGAGCGGCGGCTGAAGAAGCGGTCCTGCGCGGCGCGGAACCGCTGCCACAGCGCCTCGTCGCTGTCCTTCGGCGCCCGCCCGGCGGCCTTCCACTCGGCCATCAGCTGCTTGTAGCGGTTCGCGGTGTCGCCCCAGTCGCTGGACTCGGTCAGCGCCTCGGCTTCCTCGACGAGCTCCTGCTTGCGGGCCTTGGACGCCGCGCGCTGCCGGTCCAGCTCGGCGAAGTGCGAACCCCGGCGGCGGCTGAACGCGTCGCGCGCCTTGGAGAACCGCCGCCACAGCTGCTCGTCGGTCTTGCGGTCGACGCCGCGGACCTTCTTCCACTCCTCGAGGATCTGGCGCAGCCGGTCGCCCGCGCTCTTCCAGTGCGTGGCCTCGGCTGCGATCTCCTCGGCCTCGGCGACCAGGGCTTCCTTGCGCGCGATGGCGTCCGCGCGGGCCTGCTCCTTCTCGTGCTTGGCGCCTTCGACGGCCTGCTCGGCGCGCTCCAGCAGGTGCTCGATCCGGGCGTTGAGCGCGGCCAGGTCACCGATCACGTGCGCATCGGCCAGCGACTCGTGCAAGTGCTTGGCGTTGGTCAGGGTGTGCTTCGGGTCGCCGGCGTGGGTGCGCAGCCGGGTCTCCAGCAGCTCGACCTCGGTGAGCAGGTCGTCGAACTTGCGCGCGTAGAGCGCCAAGCCCTCCGCGGCGTCACCGGCCTGCCAGGAGCCGATCGCCCGTTCCCCGTCGGCGGTGCGGACGTAGACCGTGCCGTCGTCGTCCACCCGGCCCCACTTGGTGGGATCGCTGGACGCGGTCGGTACCGCGGGCGCGGCCGTGGTTGACCCGGTGGTGCCGGTGGTCGAGTCCTCGGTCGCCTTCTTGGCGACCGGCTCGGGGGTCGTGTCCTGGTGCGTCATGGCCGGCTTCCTCCTTGCGTGCCCGCTCCGATGCCCGTGCTCGGCACGGGCGCCCCGAACGATCGGGGCCCAGCAAGCGGTGACCCGAACCCATCGGCGGTCCGTCCTCCGCTGGCGCATTCAAACAGGTCAAGGCGCGAATCGGTACTCCGTCGCGGAATTGACGCGCCGGAGCGACGGCGAACCTCCGCGCGCGGCACCCGCAGCGATCTTGTGACCTGCACGGCTTCATTGTCATCAAGCACCTGTTCGGTTGCAGCGGGCAGGGGTGGCCGAGCCGGCCTCGAAGCCGCTCGTGACTCCCCGCTCCGTGCCATTCGCCAGTGCCTCTACCGTGCACAGATGTGATCACCTGTGTCGCCGTGGTGCCGTACCCGCCGTTGCTCGCCCCCGCGCTGACCGTGCGAGCCGATGCGGAGACCGAGCGTGTGCGGGGCGCCTGTTCGCGCGCCGTGTCCAGTCTGACTGAATGTGCAACCGAATGGGTGGCCGTTGGCGCAGATCGATCGGGCCCGCGCGTGCTGGGCCCGGACTCGGCCGGAACCTTCGCGGGGTTCGGCGTCGACGTCCCGGTGACGTTGGGCGGCACCGCGCCCGCGGACCCGGATTTCCCGCTCCCCGCGCTGGTCACCGGCCTGCTGCGCGAACAGGCCGGTGCCCGCTCCGCATCGGTGCACCTGCTCGCTCCGGACACCCCGGCGCAGGAGTGCCGGCGGCTCGGTGAGTCGTTGGCGGAGGAAGCGACCGGCCTGCTGGTCCTGGCGGATGGCACGAACTGCTCCGACGAGCGCTCGCCGTACCCGCCGGACCAGCGAGCAGGGCAGCTCGACGAGCAGATCCGCACGGCGCTGGCCGATGTCGACACCGACCGCCTCCAGGCGCTGGACCCGGAGCTGTGCGCCGAACTCGGCGTCGAAGGCCGCGCGGCGCTCGAGGTGTTGCCGGGAGTGGTGGCCGCCAGCGGCGGAACCTGGCGGGGCGAGCTCCTCTACTCGGCAACCCCGTACGGAGTCACCTACCACGTCGCGACCTGGACCCGGCAGCCCTGACCCCAGCGCAATCACCCCGGGTGGTGTCGATTTCGTGCGAAATCGACCACCCAGGGCAAGGGGATCCGGTGGGTCGGGGGCGATTAGGGTCGGGGGGTGCAGTGCCTTCCCCACCTGGTGGCGATCGTCGGTCCCACCGCCACCGGAAAATCGGATCTGGCCGTGGAGCTCGCCCAGGAGCTCGGCGGTGAAGTGATCAACGCGGACGCGATGCAGCTCTACCGGGGGATGGACATCGGCACCGCCAAGCTCACCGAGGCCGAGCGGCAGGGCGTTCCGCACCACCTGCTCGACGTCCTCGACGTCACCGAGACCGCGTCGGTCGCGGCCTACCAGCGGCAGGCCCGCGGCGTCGTCGAGGACGTGCTCGCCCGCAACCGCACCCCGATCCTGGTCGGGGGCTCCGGGCTCTACGTGCAGGCGGTGATCGACGACCTGACCTTCCCCGGGACCGATCCGGAGGTCCGCAGCAAGTTCGAAGCGGAGCTCGCGCGGGTCGGCCCCGCCGCCCTGCACCAGCGGTTGGCGGAGCTGGACCCGGCGGCCGCCGCGGCGATCCTGACCAGCAACGGGCGGCGCATCGTGCGTGCGCTCGAAGTCATCGAGATCACCGGCAAGCCGTTCTCGGCGAACCTGCCCAAGCCCGGGCCGCCGCGCTACGGCGCGATGCTGCTGGGGCTGGACCGCCCGGTCGAGGCCCTCGACGAGCGCGTCGACCTGCGCGTCACCCGGATGTTCGACGCAGGACTCGTCGACGAGGTCCGCCGCCTGGAGAAGGTCGGGCTGCGCGAGGGGCGCACCGCCAGCCGTGCCCTCGGCTACCAGCAGGTCCTCGCCGAACTCGACGGCGAGGAGGACATGGCGGAGGCCGCGGCCGAGACCGCCAAGCTCACCCGCCGCTTCGTCCGGCGGCAGCGGTCCTGGTTCCGCCGCGACCTCCGGACCCGCTGGTTCGACGCCGCCGACCCGGCGCTGGTCGCCGACGTCCGGGCCGCGCTCGCTCCGTAGACTTGCTGCGTGCGCACTTCTCAGGGGCCCGAGTTCATCAAGGGCCACGGCACCCAGAACGATTTCGTCATCCTGCCCGACCCCGACGGCGCGTTGGAGCTGACCGAGGCGCGGGTGCAGGCGCTGTGCGACCGCCAGCGCGGGCTGGGCGCGGACGGCGTGCTGCGGGTGGTCCGGGCCGGCGCGCTGCCGGACGCCCCCGCCGACGTCCCGGCCGACGTGTGGTTCATGGACTACCGCAACGCCGACGGTTCGATCGCCGAGATGTGCGGCAACGGTGTGCGGGTGTTCGCCCACTACCTGGTCGACGCCGGGCTGGCCACCGGGGGTGAGCTGCCGGTCGGCACCCGCGCGGGCGTGCGACCGGTCCGGATCTGCGACGACGGGCAGGTCACCGTCGACATGGGTGCGACGAAGATCTTCGGCGAGTCCACCACCACCGCGTCCGGCCGCACCTTCACCGGGGTCGCCGTCGATGTCGGCAACCCCCACCTGGCCTGCGTGAGCGACGTCGAGCTGGAAGGCCTGGACCTCAAGACCCGGCCGCCGCACGACCCAGACCTGTTCCCGAACGGCACGAACGTCGAGTTCGTCCGGCCGCTGGACGGCGATCACGTGCAGATGCGGGTCTACGAGCGCGGGGTGGGCGAAACCCGCTCCTGCGGGACCGGCACCGTCGCGGCGGCGGTCGCGGCGCTGCGCGCGGCCGGCGCGGACACCGGGCGTCGGGTCGTGCACATCCCGGGTGGCACCGTCGAGGTGGAGGTCACCTCGACGACTGCCACGCTCACCGGACCGGCAGTCCTGGTCGCCCGCGGGCACCTCGACCCGACCTGGTGGCAGAACGCGTAGCGGTTCGGCTGTTGGTGGCCTCACACGGGTGCGAACGGGTCACCGCCGGTTCGAGGCGTGAAAATCAGTCGCGGGCCGTGGGACAATGGCGTTGATATGAAAAATTCTTTGACCTGGTCCGCCGAGCTCGACCACGACGTGGTCGAACCCGACGAGTACGAATCCGTCCCGTCTGCAGATCCGTCCACGGGTGAGATGGAACGCACCGAGCGTGCGTCGCTGCGGCGGATCGCGGGGTTGTCCACCGAGCTCGAGGACATCACCGAGGTCGAATACCGCCGCCTCCGCCTGGAGCGCGTGGTGCTGGTCGGCGTCTGGACCGATGGCGACGCCGCGCACGCCGACGCCTCGCTGGAGGAGCTGGCCCGGCTGGCCGAAACGGCCGGTTCGGAGGTGCTGGAGGGCATCATCCAGCGCCGCGACCGACCGGACCCCGGCACCTACGTCGGGTCCGGCAAGGTGCTCGAGCTCCGCGACATCGTCGTGTCGACCGGCGCGGACACCGTGATCTGCGACGGTGAGCTCTCGCCCGGCCAGCTGCGCCAGCTGGAGGAGAAGCTCAAGGTCAAGGTGGTCGACCGGACCGCGCTGATCCTGGACATCTTCGCCCAGCACGCCCGCTCCAAGGAGGGCAAGGCGCAGGTCGAGCTCGCCCAGCTCCAGTACTTCCTGCCGCGCCTGCGCGGTTGGGGCGAGACGATGTCCCGGCAGGCCGGTGGTCGTGCCGGCGGTGCCAACGGCGGTGTCGGTACCCGTGGTCCTGGTGAGACCAAGCTGGAGACCGACCGGCGGCGCATCCACAAGCGCATCAGCAAGCTGCGCAAGGACCTGGCCGCGATGCGCACGGTGCGCGGCACCAAGCGCGGTCGCCGGGAGGCCAACGAGGTGCCGAGCGTGGCCATCGCCGGCTACACCAACGCCGGCAAGTCCAGCCTGCTCAACGCGCTGACCGGCGCGGGTGTGCTGGTGGAGGACGCGCTGTTCGCCACCCTGGATCCGACCACCCGCCGGGCCGCTACCCCGGACGGTCGTGCCTACACGCTGACCGACACCGTCGGTTTCGTGCGCCACCTGCCGCACCAGCTGGTCGAGGCGTTCCGCTCGACGCTGGAGGAAGTCGGCGGCGCGGATCTGCTGGTGCACGTCGTGGACGGCTCCGAGGCGTCGCCGCACGAGCAGGTCGCTGCGGTGCGCGAGGTGCTCAGCGAGATCGGCGACGAGCACGAGTCGGAGATGCCGCGGGAGCTGCTCGTGGTGAACAAGATCGACTCGGTGGACGAGACGCGCATGGCCGAGCTGCGGCGGTTGCTGCCGGGCGCGATGTTCGTCTCCGCGCACAGCGGCGCGGGTGTGGAGGAGCTGCGCGAGGCCATCGCCGACCTGCTGCCCCGCCCGGACGTCTTCGTCTCCGCGCTGGTGCCCTACACCCGTGGCGAACTGGTCGCCCGGGTGCACGCCGAGGGCGAGGTCGTCGCTGAGGATCACACTCCGGACGGCACCCGTCTCCAGGCCAAGGTCCGGTCCGATCTGGCCAGCGCGCTGGAGCCCTTCGCAGGCAAGGGCTGAGGACTGCTGTTGCACTGCTGCTGGTGACGTCGGGCGCTGCCTCGACGTCACCAGTTCTGCGCGCCGGTGCTCTTGACCGGGCGACGGGTCGAATCCGTCGATCGAGCCGAGCGGGACCGGCGCTTCAACCGGCCAGCACTGCCGTTCGCCGCTGTGCTGGCCGGAGCTGTCTCCCTTCCCGCACGGGCCGACTGCGCCGCAAGCGCTGACCCAGGTATCCCCAGACCCGGGTATCAACGCTGCTCGGCCCCGCGGGAAGAGCTTCTGGAACCGTCGCCTCAGAGGCGGCGGAGGACTGCGACCACCTTGCCCAGGATCGCCGCGTCGTCGCCCAGGATGGGCTCGTAGGCGGCGTTGTGGGGCAGCAGCCAGACGTGCTCGTCGGTGCGCTTGAAGGTCTTCACCGTCGCCTCGCCGTCGATCATCGCGGCCACGACGTCGCCGTTCTCGGCGTCCGGCTGCTGGCGCACGGCGACCCAGTCACCGTCGGTGATGGCGAGGTCCACCATGGAATCGCCGACGACCTTGAGCAGGAACAGCGTCCCGTCGCCGACGATCTCCTTCGGCAGCGGGAAGACGTCCTCGATCGACTCCTCGGCCAGGATCGGGCCGCCGGCCGCGATGCGCCCCACCACCGGCACGTAGGCGGGCTTGCTCTGCCCGGAGCCCTCGAGCTCCGGCTCGCCGCCGACCAGCACGCCGACCGTGCGCGGGCGGTGCGGGTCCCGGCGCAGGTAGCCCTTCCGCTCGAGCACGCGGAGCTGGTAAGCGACCGACGAGGTCGAGGTGAGGCCGACGGCATCACCGATCTCGCGCACGCTTGGCGGATAGCCGTGCTCGCGCATCCACTTGCGGATGGCGTCCAGCACGCGCAGCTGGCGTTCGCTGAGCTCTTCGACTCCGCTGGGCTGCTCGGGCAGGGTGTGCACCTCGGCCTGGGAGTCCTTGATGTCTTGTACCTGGCCCTTGATCGAGCCGGTCGCATTGCTCGCCACCGCTGCCTCCTGTCCATGTGGGTGAACTGCGGTGTTGATCGCGGGGGCGTTCGGAACGCCCGGTTTCCACAGTAGACGCGCGAAACGCAGAGATCAAACACCTGTTCGAGTTAATTTTGACCCCAGGTATCGCGCTGCGGGGCACTCTTGGTACACAATCGCACGCAGGTTCGATCGAACATTCATTCGATCTTGGTTCGCAGTGCGGGAGGCGGCATGACCACGTTCATCGATGCGGCGGGGCGGACGCGCCAGGTCGAGCGGCGGTCGGCCGCCCGGCGGAGGACGGCTGAGCCGGCCGCGGTGATCCGGCCTCGTGAGGGGGAAGTGCAGGCAGCCGGCCGGGTCGTGCCGCGCGCGGTGCGGCCGGCCTCGGTCGCGTACGACCGGGCGGGCCGGAGCGGCGAATGGATTTGGCTGACCTCGGTGGCGATCTTCACTTTCCTCATTGTCATGCTGGTGGGGCTCTTCGGGTTCCGCGACGCGCCGATGGCGGGCGGTACCACCCTGGTTGAGGTACACAGCGGCGACACTCTGTGGGGGATAGCCGACCGGGTGGCCCCGGGCGGCGATCCGCAGGCCGTGGTCGCCCGGATCGTGGAGCTGAACGAGTTGGACACGACCGCCGTCGAAGCCGGTCGACTGCTGGTGGTTCCGGTGTCCGGTTGATCTGCTCGGCGGAGTGGCCGGGGTCTCGCGGCCGGCTGCTCCGCGCGGCGACCTGCCGGTTTTCGATCGCGGCGCGCGGGGGAGGCGGACGCGGCACGCCGAAGGTCGTTCCCGGTTTGCATCGCGCTGTCGGCGAGGTTTAGAGTCGACCACAACATCTAGTAGTTACGTCCGTGTATTTAGTCCACAGGTTGGGCTTATAAGGTGTTCGCGCACCCACGGAGCGTGAATGGTCGTCGACTGCCGCGAGGCAGGTGGCGGCGAACTGGGGAAGGGGGGTGAGTGCCGGTGCGGTGCCCATTCTGCCGCGGGGAGGACTCCAGGGTCGTCGACTCGCGCGAGGTCGAGGAAGGCCAGGCGATCCGGCGCAGGCGATCGTGCTCGACGTGCGGTCGGCGCTTCACGACCATCGAAGAACTGGTGCTGTCGGTGGTCAAGCGCTCCGGTGTCACCGAGCCCTTCAGCCGGGAGAAGGTCGTGCGCGGCGTGCGCCGCGCGTGCCAGGGACGTCCGGTCGAGGAAGACGCGCTGCAGCAGCTCGCGCACCAGGTGGAGGAGACCGTCCGGTCGCTCGGCGTGTCCGAGCTGCCCAGCCACGAGGTCGGTTTGGCGATCCTCGGGCCGCTGCGCGAGCTGGACGAGGTCGCCTACCTGCGCTTCGCGAGCGTGTACCAGGCGTACTCCTCGGTGGAGGACTTCGAGAAGGAGATCGCCGAGCTGCGAGCGGCCCGCGAGGCCGCGCGGACCGGTGCGGAGAACAGCAGTGAGTAAGGCGCGCCGGCGCGCGGTTCGCCGCCAGGCCGGAAACGCAAGACGTCAGCAGGAGTCCCGACCGGGGACGCCGCTGAGTGAACAGCCACGACCGAACCGGACGGGTAGCCCGGACGGGGCCGACCAAGCACGACGAGCGAGTGACAAGGAAGAGGGTCAGGTCATGACAGAGACCGTCGGTAGCCCGGCCGGCGCAGCGGGGGAGTCGGCAGCAGGTGCCCGCGAGGGCATCCGGGTGCAACGCGTCTACACCACGGAGGGGGTGCATCCCTACGACGAGGTCAAGTGGGAGCACCGCGACGTGGTGATGACCAACTGGCGGGACGGGTCGGTCAACTTCGAACAGCGCGGTGTCGAGTTTCCCGACTTCTGGTCGCTCAACGCGGTCAACATCGTCACCAGCAAGTACTTCCGCGGTGCGGTGGGTTCCGAGGAGCGGGAGAGCAGCCTCCGGCAGCTCATCGACCGGGTCGTCAAGACCTACGTCGCCGCCGGTGTCGAGCACGACTACTTCGCCACCGACGCCGACGCGGAGATCTTCGAGCACGAGCTGACCTGGATGCTGCTGCACCAGGTGTTCAGCTTCAACTCCCCGGTGTGGTTCAACGTCGGCACCAGCTCGCGCCAGCAGGTGTCCGCCTGCTTCATCCTCTCCGTCGACGACACGATGGAGTCGATCCTCGACTGGTACAAGGAAGAGGGCCTGATCTTCAAGGGCGGCTCCGGTGCCGGCCTGAACCTGTCCCGCATCCGCTCCTCCCGCGAGCTGCTGTCCTCGGGCGGCACCGCTTCCGGTCCGGTTTCGTTCATGCGCGGTGCGGACGCCTCGGCGGGCACCATCAAGTCCGGTGGCGCGACCCGCCGCGCGGCGAAGATGGTCGTGCTGGACGTCGACCACCCGGACATCGAGGAGTTCATCGAGACCAAGGCGCGCGAGGAGCACAAGATCCGCGCGCTGCGCGACGCCGGGTTCGACATGGACCTCGGCGGCGCCGACTCCAACTCGGTGCAGTACCAGAACGCGAACAACTCGGTGCGCGTCTCCGACGAGTTCATGCGCGCGGTGGAGAGCGACGGCCAGTTCGGGCTGCGCTCCCGCACCTCCGGTGAGGTGCTGGACTCGGTGCAGGCCCGCGACCTGTTCCACAAGATGGCCAAGGCCGCTTGGGGTTGCGCCGACCCGGGCATCCAGTACGACGACACGATCAACGACTGGCACACCTCGCCGGAGACCGGTCGGATCACCGCGTCCAACCCGTGCTCGGAGTACATGCACCTGGACAACTCCAGCTGCAACCTGGCGTCGCTGAACCTGCTCAAGTTCCTGCGCGACGACCTGACCTTCGACGCGGACCTGTTCGAGAAGGCCGTCGAGTTCGTCATCACCGCGATGGACATCTCGATCTGCTTCGCGGACTTCCCGACCGAGTCGATCGGCATCACCACCCGCAAGTTCCGCCAGCTGGGCATCGGCTACGCCAACCTGGGCGCGCTGCTGATGGCCACCGGTCACGCCTACGACTCGGACGGCGGCCGCGCCCTGGCGGCGGCGATCACCTCGCTGATGACCGGTACCGCCTACAAGCGGTCGGCCGAGCTGGCCGGTGTGGTCGGCCCGTACGAGGGCTACGCCCGCAACGCCGAGGCGCACCAGCGCGTCATGCGCAAGCACGCCGCGGCCAACGACCTGGTCCGCACCTACCACCAGAACGACGCCGCCGTGCACAAGCTGGCGACGAAGGTGTGGCAGGAGGGCCTGGAGATCGGTGCCCGCAACGGCTGGCGCAACGCGCAGGCCTCCGTGCTGGCCCCGACCGGGACCATCGGCCTGATGATGGACTGCGACACCACCGGCATCGAGCCGGACCTGGCGCTGGTCAAGTTCAAGAAGCTGGTCGGCGGCGGCTCGATGCAGATCGTCAACCAGACGGTGCCGCGCGCGCTGCAGGCGCTGGGCTACCAGGACGAGCAGATCGAGGCGATCGTCGAGTTCATCGCCGAGAACGGCCACGTCGTCGACGCGCCGGGCCTGCGCCCGGAGCACTACGAGGTCTTCGACTGCGCGATGGGTGAGCGCTCGATCGCGCCGATGGGCCACGTGCGGATGATGGCCGCGGTGCAGCCGTTCATCTCGGGTGCGATCTCCAAGACGGTCAACATGCCGGAGTCGGCGACCGTCGAAGAGGTCGAGCAGCTCTACTTCGAGGGCTGGAAGCTGGGCCTGAAGGCGCTGGCGATCTACCGCGACAACTGCAAGGTGGGTCAGCCGCTGTCGGCGGGCAAGGGCGACAAGGCCGAGAAGGAGAAGGAGGTCGAGAAGCAGATCGAGTACCGCCCGGTCCGCAAGCGGCTTCCGAAGAAGCGCCCGAGCCAGACGGTCTCGTTCACCGTGGGCGGTGCCGAGGGCTACCTGCACGCCGGTTCGTACCCGGACGACGGGCTGGGCGAGATCTTCGTCAAGCTCGGCAAGCAGGGTTCGACCCTGGCGGGTGTCATGGACGCCTTCTCGATGTCGATCTCGGTGGGTCTGCAGTACGGCATCCCGCTGGAGTTCTACGTCTCGAAGTTCCAGAACCTGCGCTTCGAGCCGGCCGGCATGACCGACGACCCGGACGTCCGGATGGCCAGCAGCGTGCTGGACTACCTGTTCCGCCGCCTGGCGCTGGACTACCTGCCCTACGAGAAGCGCGCCCAGCTGGGCATCTTCACCGCCGATGAGCGGGAGGCGCAGGTCAACGGCGAGGTGGTCCCGGCCGAGCAGCCGAACGAGGTCCACCTGGACACCTTGCGCTCCACTGTGGACTACTCGAAGCAGGAGAAGTCCGAGGACACGAGCCGGGCGGGCAGCTCGACCGAGCTCCTGGAGCTGCGACTGGGCAAGGCCGCGGACGCGCCGCTGTGCATGACCTGCGGCACCAAGATGCGCCCGTCGGGCTCCTGCTACCTCTGCGAGGGCTGCGGCTCCACCTCCGGCTGCAGCTGATATCGAGCGGAATTGCGTTTGATGCAACACTGATCAACCGCGAGTAAAAGCATACTGGCAGGTCAGAGGGTGGTCCGGCGTAATGCCGGGCCGCCCTCTGGGCGTGTGAGCAGCCATGAACAGGCCCGGTTGCATCTAACTTCACGATGTTGTGTTAGATGCAACATGTGGATCAGCTTGTTGAGCTTGCTGGCGCGGCACACGAGGTGCTGCCGACTGGTGTCACGCATCTCGATCCGGCTCCTGCTGTTTTCGAGGCGATGTTGGAGGGTTGGACTCGACAGCAAAGAGTCCGGTTCCTTAAGGGTGACACGATCAAACCGCGGGTCGACTTGGTTCGTCGCCTGGCGGATTTCTCGAACCAGTACCCGTGGCAGTGGACTGCCAGCGAAGTGGAATGCTTTGTCGACCATCTGCGCTCTGGCGATAAACCGATCATGGTGTCCACCGCTCGGGGATACCTGGCTTCACTTCGCCTCTTCCTGGACTACGTCACCGATGCCCGTTATGACTGGCCCCGGGTATGCCGTGAACGGTTCGGTGAGATTCCACAACAGGTGCTGAACGAATGGAACACGGTTACTCATGTCGCCGAGTTCGAGGGACAGCCGCATCGTCGGCCGTTGACCTATGACGAGGTGCAAGCTCTCTTCGATGCTGCTGATGGGCTCGCTGAAGAAATCCGCGCCAAGAAGCGGAAGGGGGCCCTTGCTGCGCAACGTAACGCCGTCTTGCTCAAGACGATTTATGCTTACGGATTGCGACGGAGCGAAGCGTGGGGTCTCGATCTTGCTGATCTTCGGCATAATCCCAAAGCTCGCGAGTTCGGCCGTTTCGGCGGGTTGTTCGTTCGATGGGGGAAGTCGTCGAACGGCAGCCCGCCGAGGCGGCGCACGGTACTCACTGTGCCTGAGATGGATTGGATCACTCCAGCTTTGGAACAGTGGATCGACGAGATTCGCCCGCTGTTTTCCCCGGACAAACACCATGCCCTGTGGGTGACTGAGCGTCGGGGACGGCTCTCACGGCGGGGCATCAACGAAGCGTTCGAGGAGGCAAGAAACGCGGCTGGTCTGCCGAAAGAGTTGGATCTGCATTGCTTGCGGCACTCCTACGTCACGCACCTCGTAGAGTTCGACTATCCGGAACGTTTCGTGCAGGACCAGGTCGGACACGCCTATGCTTCGACTACGGCGATCTACACGGGTGTTTCTGATGACTATCGCAACCGGCTGCTCGCACGCGCACTGCGGGAGCAGCAGATCGAAGGGCTGGGCGGGCTTCCTTGATCAAAAAGATGGGTTTCCAGTGGCATCTACGTACTCGTATGGCAGAGAAAGGGTTGTTTCAGACCTCAGACTTGGTCCCGTTGTTGGCCGAACGGGGTGTGCATCTGTCACGGGAGCAGGTCTACCGTCTGGTCGCGCAGCCTCCGCAACGACTCTCCATGGATGCGTTTGCTGCGTTGTGCGACATCCTTGACTGTCAGCCAAATGACCTGATCGAGGTCCACGTTGTTAACCAGCAGGTTCGCAAGACCGCAGATCAAGATACACGGCCTGCACCGCCGGTCCGCCGGAGCACTATCCGTCGTCCGGAAGGGCTGTAGGGCTAATGAACAAACCGCAATCAACTGATCAGATCCTTGAGCTGCTGACCAAGGCTATTCCTAGCATCATGAGGGAAAAGGCGTTGACGGCGGTTATCGAATCTGCGCCATCGCCGCAGCTCTTGAGCCAGCTGCGCAAGCATTTGGTCGAACATCCGGACGCGCTGACGTCTGGAAACTCGGATGTTCCTCTCGTCATTGTTCGTTTGGCGCATGCACTGAAAGCAGTTGGATGTGGGGCGATCCAGCCGCCTACATGTGTGGATTGCGGTGAGCCCAAGGCGGATCTCAGGCGCCGGGCTGAGGGCGGACGTCGCTGCGGCGCTTGCTACCACCGACACAACGCCGAGCCATGCGCAAGTTGTGGGAAAAAGAGCCGGATCGTCAAACGGACCGCCGACGGTCGGCCGCTCTGTCAGTCTTGCTACGTGCGGGATCATCGACCCCGCGAGACGTGCGGCGAGTGCGGGCGTCCGACAAGGGTCAACGCTCGACGTGCAGACGGAGCCGCCCTCTGTGGAAAGTGCTACCAGCCACCACCGAAGCTATGCGCATCCTGCGGGCAGGAAGCGCCTGCGGCGGCGATTCGCGAGGAGGGGCCGATCTGCCGCCGCTGCTACCGATATCCCAAACGACGGTGCGGTCTGTGTGGCCGCGAACGCCGGATCCGTACCCGTGCCACGGCAGACCAACCCGATATCTGCTTCGGCTGCCACACCGACCCGATAGCGGAATGCACAGTCTGTCTCAGGGATAAGCCTTGCCGGCGCGTCGGTCCCAACCGATCGCCTATATGTGCGGGATGCCGTGCCCGTACTCGCCCTCTATCGCGCTGCGTCTCATGTGGACGCAACAGGCTCGTAGCTGCTCGCTGGCCAATTGGCACAGTATGCAGTACCTGCTACCTCTACATTCGGCGGCGAACCGAAGAATGTCCGCAGTGCCACCAGCTTCAGCCCCTGATCGGGCTCGATTCTAGGAATGAACGAATCTGTGGTCCATGTGCCGGGGCTGAAGTGGACTACATGTGCCGCACCTGCCACATAGGTACCGAACTCTATGCTGACCACGAATGTCATCGATGCGTATTGAAGCGACGACTTGGCGAACTCCTGTCTGCCCCGAACGGTCAGATCCATCCGCAGCTCGTGCCACTCCTGGAGTCATTTAGCGAAGTGGATAGTCCAAGTGTGATCCTGAACTGGCTGAGAAGAAGTGATCACACTCAACTGCTTCAAGACCTCGCGTGTCAACCCGAGGGCGAGATCCACCATCGGTTGCTCGATGAGTGGCCCCAGAGCCAAGCCCTGCACTACCTTCGCTCCGTTCTCATGCATACCGGTGTCCTGCCTGAGCGATCCGAATATCTTGAGCGGATCGGACCATGGCTTGAAGGCGTTCTTCAAGATGAGTCGCGTGAGCGCAGACGGCTACTTCGAGCTTACCTAAATTGGTTCGAACTGCCGCGTGCTCGCAGGCGTGCGCTGAGGCGTGACTTCACCGAATCGGCCAGCCGGTCTCTTCGTGCAAAGCTCGCTGCAGCCCTTGACTTGCTCGGCTACCTTGAAGTCCGCGGTAAACGACTTGGCGATCTGGATCAGAGCGACATGGACGAGTGGCTCATCGATAATCCACGCGGCGCCCAACGTATCCGTGGATTTCTCGCCTGGGCCAAACAGCGTGGATTGATCGACGAGATACGCGTTCCTAGGATTGGCCAGCCACAGCCCCATGAGTTCCTCGACATTGAGCAGCGCTTTCAGCAACTAAGCCGGTGCCTTCAAGATGTTGCTCTACCTCTGGATGTTCGAATAGCGGGAGCGTTGCTGTTGCTTTACGGGCACCCCATCAGTCGAACTGCCGCTCTCACCGCTGACCAACTGACGGAACGGAATGGAAATACATATCTGATCTTGGATAAGTGCCCGGTACTCGTGCCCCCGGCACTTGCCCGGCTACTGCACATCCAGCGGGCCACTGCGGAGCCACGGTCACTCGTCGAGCGAGGACAAGCAGAAGGTCGATGGTTGTTCCCTGGTTGGTCACCGGGCCGGCACGTAACCGTCTCCGGATTGAGCTCCAAGATCGCGCGGCACGGAATTTATGCCCGAGTCGCACGCAACACTGCACTCGCCGCTCTCGTCACCGAACTGCCACCTGCTGTCATTGCTGACTTGCTGGGTATTCACATCAACACAGCCGTTCGTTGGAGCAAGCAAGTCAGCCGAGACTGGCTCGACTTTGTCTCCACACGCTAACCGCACGGTTGACAGTGATCGTGCCCCTACCGCCACAGTAGAAGAGAGCCCCAGGCGGATCTGGAAGGGCGGGAACCTGGTGACCCCGCGGAATCAACTGTCCGTATTTCCCACGAGATGACTGGGAGTGATCACCACGCAGCGGCGCGGACCGGGTGTGCGACACGGGCATCTAGTCGCTGTCGATCTGGTCCGTGGTTGCGCCCGTGATGTCGCCGAAGTACTTCTCCCACAACGCCATTGCGTCGGCCCGTGACGGAGCACCAGCCGCTTGCAACGCCTTCGCCTCTGCCCAGAACCCCTCAAGCTGAGGAGGCGGCGTTGCCAGGAAGGTGAGGCCATCCGAGAACAGTGTGGCCTGCTGGCGGACCACGGACTCCACCAGCTCGACCTGCTGGATCGCAATGTCCTCGTCGATCGACTGCGCCGGCGTGAGGACCGCACCGGTGCCGCGGTCGACATCGACGTAGAAGCCCATTTGCTTCAGTTTGTCGCTGTCGGCAGCTCGTCCTGACCGTGAGTTCCACGCGATCAACCACTCCGCGTCCCCAGGGCCGCCCGCTGGTCCCCACTCCTGGCCGTCAACGAACTGCTCGACCAGATTCGTGTACTTTGGCTGGTGGCCGCCGAATTCCTTCCAGAACTTCGTCCAGGTCTCCTTGGTGGCGGTCTCCAACTGCAACGCCGTCACCACGCTGAGGTAGAACTTGCCGTACTCCTCGGCGGCCAGGATCGCCAGCGAGCAGGCCCTCGGCCATCGTTGCATCGCCAGCAGGATTCGCGCGTCGTCAAGCAGTTCGACGGCGTTGTCCAGTGCGGCCTGCGCCAGCGCCGTGAGTTGCGGCCTGGTCAGCCGTCTCGCACCCTTCGGCATGTGACTCCCTTCCCTGCAGGCCGGACCACTAGTGACCCTGCGGAATCAATTGTCGCGTGTTCTCTGCTCGCCTAGCCAGCTGGCTGCGGTTGCACCCGGCCGCGGCCCCTTCCTAGCGTATTCGGTTCGTACCCTTGGAATAGCGCACACTTCGAATAAGTGCACTGCGCCAGTAGGTCGGGATCTACCGCATCTAACAGAAAACCGAGCACCTGAAGCGAAGTCGCGAAGGTGCTGCTGAAAGGGGAGTCGGCCACTCAGGTCGGCTCCCCTTTCCAGTACCCCGCGACCTCACTCTCCGGTGCTGGTGGGAGACACCCGGGTCAAAATTCCATTGAAATCGAAGATCCGATTTCCATGGAATTTGCGGAGGTTGTCCGCAGACGTTGGCGGCTCTAGTCGTGGACGAGGTTGTCGACGTCGTAGCGAACTCCGGTCAGGTCTTCCGAGATCTCCCACAGCCGGCGCGCGGTTTCGACGTCGTGCAGGGCCCGGTGCTGGTTGCGCGGTGCGGGACCGCCGCGCAGTTCGAGGAATCCGGACGGGGCGAGGTAGCTTCCGCTGGGCACGTTCGGGTCGGTCGCGGCGCGCAGGGACGTCCTGGCGCCTCCGGGCGTGGGCTGGAAAGCGGCTCGGATGATCAGCGGCATGACGGTCCGGTAGAGCGCACCGCGTTCGGTGTTTGCGCCTCCGGTGAGCACGTTGCTGCGGGTGAGCCCGGGAGCGACGGCGAGGCTGTGCAGGTGCGGGAAGGCTTTCGCCGCACGGCGGTGCAGTTCTCGGGCGAAGTAGAGGTTCGCCCGCTTCGACTGCACGTAGGCGAATGCGGCTCGGTATCCGCGTTCGGCGTTGAGGTTGGTCAGGTCGAATCGCGCGAAGCGCTGGCCTTCGCTGCTGACGGTCACGACCCGGGGTGCAGGTGCGGCGAGCAACCGGGGGAGCAGTCGTCCGGTGAGGGCGAACGTGCCGAGGTGGTTGACGCCGAACTGCGACTCGAAACCGTCTGCGGTGCGGGCGAGGGGAACCATGGCGATCCCGGCGTTGTTGATGAGCAGGTCGATTCGGTGGTGCGGGAAGGACTCGGCGAACTCGCGTACCGACTGAAGGCTGGCGAGGTCGACCTGCTGCAGCTCGACTCGGGCGTCCGGAAGCTCAGCTCGCAAGCGTTCGAGCGCGGCTCGCCCGCGTTCCGCGTTGCGGCAGGCCAGCACGACGTGGGCGCCGCGGCGGGCTAGTTCTCGCGCGGTCACCTGGCCGATGCCGCTGTTCGCCCCGGTGACCACGGCCAGGCGTCCGGACTGATCGGGGATGGAGCGGAAGGTCCAAGAGCTGCGCTCGTCCGGTCCGGACCTGCGTTTCGTCACGTCTCGATCTCCTAGCATCCAACAACGCAACTTTGAGTTGCGATAATCTGATGCTGGCACGAAGCGGGAAGCTAACGCAACACGGAGTTGCAATGACATCTGATGCCGAGCCGCGCAAAGCGGTGGGGCGCGGCGAGAAGGTCCGCGCTGCAGTCCACGCGGCCACGCTCGCAGAACTGGTGGACAAGGGCTATGCCGCCCTCACGGTGGACAACGTCGCGCAGCGCGCGGGGGTGCACAAGACGACCGTCTACCGCCGGTGGGCGGACCGGGAGAGCATCGTCGTGGACGCACTGGCCGAACACGTCGCCGCGGACATCCCGGTGCCCGATACCGGCGCTGTCGACACCGATCTCCGCGAACTCGCGCGCTCGCTCGTGCACACGATGACGAGCCCGACCGGGCAGGCAGTCCTCGCGGCGATGCTCTCGGATGCGGCGCGCCTGCCGGAGATCGCCGACGCCAGGAAGCGCATCTTCGGCGACCGGCTCAGGCGCGCCGAGCCGGTGATCGCGCGGGCTGTCGAGCGCGGAGAGCTTCCCACCGACACAGACCCCGGCGAACTGCTCAAGACGCTCGCCGCACCGATCTACTTCAGGCTGCTGATCAGCGCCGAACCGGTCGACGACTCCACCGCCGAGCACGCAGCCGCCCTAGCGCTCGCTGCCGCACGCGGCGGCGTGGTGCGCAAGGGGTGAACCGAACTCCGGGAGATCAGGAACTCTTGGCGGAGCGATGCTCGCCACCTGTTGAACAGCCGGCGATGCCGGAGCCGCTATCGTGGTGCGGGGTCGTGACTGGCGTTCAGGTGGAGTACCACCGGGGAGCGGCCCGGCCGGTTCTGCCGGTCCGAAGCCGCGCGCCTGGGTGATGAGGAAGAACGACACCCGAGGAGCAACGCATGGCTGACGCTCGTCTGATCGACGGCACCGCAGTGGCCCGCGACATCATGAACCGCACCGGTGAGAAGGCCGCGGACTTCGAGAAGCGGACCGGGGCCAAACCCTGCCTGGCGACCGTGCTGGTCGGCGAGGACCCTGCTTCGGTCACCTACGTGCGGATGAAGCGGAACCGGTGCGCGAAGTTCGGCATCGAGTCCCGTCACGTGCCGCTGCCGGACACGATCACGACCGAGGAACTGGTCGGCGCGATCACCGAGCTGTCGAACGACCCGTCGGTGCACGGCATCCTGCTGCAGCACCCGGTCCCGGCCCACATCGACGAGCGCGCAGCGTTCGACGCCATCTCGGCGGAGAAGGACGTCGACGGCGTCACCTCGCAGTCCTTCGCGGCGATGGCGTTCGGATTCGACGGTTTCGCCTCGTGCACGCCGGCGGGGATCATGCGCCTGCTCGACGCCTACGACGTGGATCCGCGCGGAAAGCACGCCGTGGTGATCGGCCGCAGCGCCATCCTGGGCAAGCCGATGAGCATGCTGCTCCTGGCGCGCGACGCCACGGTGACGGTGTGCCACTCGAAGACGACCGACCTGCCCTCGCACGTGCGGAACGCGGACATCGTGGTCGCTGCGGTCGGCAAGCCGGAGTTCGTCCGCGGCGAGTGGATCAAGCCCGGTGCGGTCGTGATCGATGCGGGCTACAACGAGGGCAACATCGGCGATGTCGAGTTCGACGCAGCGGCGACCCGGGCCGGCCTGATCACCCCGGTGCCGGGCGGAGTCGGTCCCACGACGATCGCGGTCCTGCTCGAGCAGACGGTGACCGCGGCCTTCCGCCAGCAGCAGATCCCCGCCGAGGCGTAGTGCGGAACTGATTCCACATCGGACAGCGCTGGTCGGAGCGGCGATCGCGGGATTTTCGTTCGCGGGCGGTGCGAAACTGGTTCCATGGCCATCGACCACGCGTTGGCGGGTTACCGCGTCGCTTCGCGCGCCGCTCGGCAGGACTGGCAGGACGTCGGACTCCCGAGCGCCGATCTGGTGTCGATGAGCAGCTGCGTCGTGGACGTGCTGGAATCCGACCCGGACGGTTGGGACGGCTGGTTCGACGACCTGCGATCGGCCGAACGAGCACGCGCTCTGGAGAGCCGCGAGCTGCACGTGCTCGAGGTGGGATTCGCGGTACCGGATCTGCCGGAGCTGTCGGCCGACATCGCGGACGGCGGCTGGGACGCAGCAGCGGGCAGCTTGCCGGAACGCCTGGCGCGGGGAGAGCCCTGCTCAGGAGGACGACTGCTCGGCTTCGAGCTGGTCGGCTACGACTGCGGGCTCTGGCACACCTGGACCTGCCTCGGAGGTCTGGTCCGCGACGTCGGACGGGCGACCGGTGTACGTCCCGGGCAGTGGGGGCTGATCCAGGACGAGCAGCAGGCGCGTCAGGCGGCTGACTGGCTCACGGAGTCCGGGCTCGGCGACCCGAAGGTCTTCCGGTGGGTCGCGGCGAGACTGGTCGCAGCCGGTGGTTGACCTGGGTGGGGGCCGCACTCGCGACCCCCACCCGCGGCGTCAGTTCTGGCGGTCGGCGAGGAGCTTCTCGGTGCCGACGAGGCGGACGCAGGTCGCCAGGCCCGCGATGGCCTCTTCGAGTTCCGCCTGGTCGGGGAAGGTCGGCGCGATTCGGATCACGCTGTCGGTCGGGTCGTCGCCGTAGGGGTGGGTCGCACCGGCCGGGGTGAGGGCGATGCCCGCCTCCTTGGCCTTCGCGACCACCGCGCGGGCGCAGCCCTCGGGAACCTGCAGGCTGATGAAGTAACCGCCGGCCGGCTTGGTCCACGAGGCCAGGCCGGTGTCGCCCAGCTCGGCGGTCAGGATCTTGTCGACCGCGTCGAACTTGGGGCGGATCAGCGCCGCGTGCTGCCGCATGTGCTCGCGCAGGCCCTCGGCGTCGCGGAGGAAGCGGACGTGGCGCAGCTGGTTGATCTTGTCCGGGCCGATGCTGCGCTTGGCGGTGCAGGCCAGCCACCACTCGATGTTGGCGGGGGAGGAGCCGAAGAAGGCGACGCCGCCACCGGCGAAGGTGATCTTCGAGGTGGAGCCGAAGATGAAGGCCCGGTCCGGGTTGCCGTTCTCGGCGCACAGCGCGAGCACGTCGGCGATCTCGACGGCCTCGTCGGTGAGGTGGTGCACCGCGTAGGCGTTGTCCCAGAAGATCCGGAAGTCCGGGGCGGCGGTGGGCATGGCGGCCAACCGGCGCACGGTCTCGTCGGAGTAGACGGTGCCGTCCGGGTTGCTGTACTTGGGCACGCACCAGATGCCCTTGATCTTCGGGTCCTCGGCGACGAGGCGCTCGACGACGTCCATGTCCGGGCCGTCGGCGGTCATCGGGACCTGGATCATCTTGATGCCGAACCGCTCGCACAGCGCGAAGTGCCGGTCGTAGCCGGGGACCGGGCACAGGAACGCGATCTCGGGCTCCTCGACCCAGCGGCGCTGGCCGCCCGGGAGGGTGCCGAGCTGCGCGAAGACCAGCGCGTCGTGCATCAGCTCGAGGCTGGAGTTGCCGGCCGCCAGCAGCTGCTCGACCGGCACCTGCAGGTCGTCGCTGAAGATCGACCGCAGTTCGGGCAGGCCCTGCAGCCCGCCGTAGTTGCGCAGGTCGGTGCCGTTGGCGGAGGTCAGCGGGTCCTGGACGGTCGCCAGGTCGTTGGAGAGGTCGAGCTGGCGCGGCGACGGCTTGCCCCGGGTGAGGTCCAGCTTCAGGCCGCGCGCGACCAGGGCCGCGTGGTCCTGGCTGGCGCGGTCGCGCTGGGCGGTCAGCTCTTCGACGGTCGATGCTGGAGCGTTCACCGGAGTCCCTTCGCCGTGAATCGTGGATCAGGCCACCTGTACACCCTAATGACCTGCTCGCAGCCACTTCGACGGCACCGGGGCGCGGTGCGTGCCGACCGCCCGGCGCGGCGGCGGAATCCTCGCGCTGCCAACCGATCCGGTGGATCGTGTTCCTGGCCACAGCCGTCACGGCAGCGCTGTGGGCAGACCTTCGCGGTAGGTCGGGTACTGCGGGGTCCAGTCCAGTTCGCGTTTGGCCTTGCCGTTGTCGAGCCGGATCCGGGTGCCGACCAGCAGGGCGTGCAGGTAGGGCGCGGTCCGCAGCAACCAGCCCGGAACGCGCAGCGGGGCCGGCGCTCCCGCGGTCTCGGCCACCGCGCTCAGGAAGTCGCCCATGTCGACGGGTTGGTCGTCGACGATGTTGTACGCCTGACCGGCTCGTCCGCGCTCGAGGGCGGCGACCGTGGCGGAGGCGGCGTCGGCGATGTGGATCGGGTGCAGCGTCGCTGCTGGGCGTGGCACGGGGAGCAGTCGTTTCCGCGCCAGTGCCAGCATCTTCCGCGTCGCGGGCTCCGGCCCGTAGAACAGGCCGTAGCGCAGGGCGATGCCTTCGACCCCCGGAGTTCTGAGCACCTGGTCCTCATTGGACCGCAGCGATCGCAGGTGGTGGTCGAAAGCGCCGTGTCCCGTCTCGGCGAACGGGTGCTCTTCGGTGAGGCGCTGCTGGCCGTGGTCGCGCCACCCGTAGCCGAGGAAGAACGACTGGGTGACGAACCTGCGGGCCCCGAGCTGCGCTGCGGCGCGCAGCAGGTTTCGGGTGCCCGCATCGCGCAGGGCATCTGTGGGGTGCAGGTCGCGATGGCGAGCGGGGGTGCGTGTGATGGCGGTGGCCTGGTGGATCACCGCGTCCGCGGTCTGCCCGTCGAGCGCGGTCAGGAGTGCCTCGGCGTTCATCACGTCGGCGAGCACGGGCACGACTCCGGCGGCGCGGAGTCGCTGCGCCCCGTCGGAACTCCGGGTGAGACCGACGACTTCGTGGCCTGCTGCGAGCAGCTGCGGGACCAGTGCGGAGCTGATCGTTCCGGTCGCTCCTGCCAGCACGACCTTCATCGGCCGACCTCCAGCCCGGAGTGGCGGATCGTGCGGATCCGGGTCAGGAGCGCAGCGGCCCCCACCGCGGCCGTGCCGAACAGGATCCACGAATCGGACGGGCGACCGCCGCCGGCGTCGACTGCGTGGTTGATCCCGTGGAGCAGGTTGACGACCGCGAAGCCGGTGAGCACGACGGCCAGGGCATCGCGCCAGGTCAGGGCGGTGAGCATCATCAGCCCGATGCCGATCTGGAACACCCCTGCGTCGTGCAGGAAGTGCTCGTGGTTCGGCCAGTTCGCCCACTCGGCGAAGCCCGTCGGATCGAGCCGGCACCAAGCGCCGATCACGAGCATCATGGCTGCGCCGATGATGGTCGCGGTCGTGGTGAAGGCGTTCCGCGGGCGCTGTGCGCGCGTTGTCATCGAGGTCCTCCTTCTCGTCGCAGGGTGGACGAGAAGGGCCGCCGGAACGTGACAGGAGCGGGCGGTCTCGAGGTTGCACCGTTCCGCCCAGATCGCTCGCGCGAACACGCGTCCAGCGCGGTGGTCGTACGCTGCGCATTGGTCGACCGTTGTCCAGTAGCTCGAGGCGAACCTCAGCGGGGTGAGTTGCGGTGGCGAGTGATCTGCGGCGTCCGGGTGTGCGAGAAGTTGCGGTACCCGACGATGTTCGGTCGTGCAGTTCGCTGCGCGAGGTTGATTACGAGGATGCGTTCAGCGTTCACATCGGCGCGGACGATGGTGGCGCTGAGCGGTGGGCGCGGGCGACGCTCGAGTCCGCGCCTGGGCCTGCTCGGGCCTTCCTGCGCACAGGCTGGTGGATGCTCGGTGCGGAGCTCGGCCCGGCGTCGTCATCTCCGGCGCACGTGTTCGGTTGGCGGATCGGTGAGGTGGGATCCGACTGGATTCGCCTCGAATTGCGTTCGAAGTTCGGTTTGCGGGCGAACTTGGTGCTTCGCGTGAGATCGGAGTTCTTCGACTTCGCGACGTTCGTCGAGCACTGCGGGGCGGCGGGTCGGATCATCTGGCCGTGCGTCGTCCCGATCCACCTGGTGGCACTGCGCTACTTGCTCTCCCGGGTCGCTCGTGTTCCGCCGGAGGACGCTCGCTGAGCAGTATTGGACAGATCAGTTCATAACCTGTTACGGTCTTCGCATGGCGCGACCGAGGTTGTTCGACGAGGACCGTGCGCTCGAAGCCGCGATGCGGACCTTCTGGGCGAACGGTTACGAAGCGACGTCGACCCAGGACCTGTGCGAGGCGACCGGCCTCGGTCGCAGCAGCATCTACAACACCTTCACCAGCAAGCACGACCTGTTCATGCGCTCGCTCGTCCGCTACATCGACGCCATGACGACGAAGCAGCTGGCGATCCTGGACGACCCCGAGAGCTCCGAGCTGGAGCGGATTCGGGCGCTGTTCGCGGAGATCGTCGAAGCCGAGCTGGAGAACCGCCGGGGCGGGCGCAGTTTCGGTTGTTTGACGGTCAATTCCGTCGTCGAGCTCGCCGGCCGGGACGAAGAGGCCGCGCGGGTGCTGGACCGGGACGGCGAGCGTCGCCTGGACGCGTTGCGGATGGTGATCGAATCCGGTCAGCGCGGCGGCAGCATCACGTCCGCGCGCGATGCGGATGCGCTCGCCAGGTTCGTCAACGCGGTGATCGGCGGGATGCGGGTGTCCGGCCAGGCGGGGGCTGACCGGGCCGTTCTGGAATCCATCGCTGAGACGGCGATGGACGCTCTGACCAGCTGAAACCGGCGCCGACTCGGCGCGCGCCGAACTCTGCTCAAATTTTGTACTGATCTATCTAAAAGGGAGAGCCATGCCACGCGCGGTCTACATCCTCGCTCTGGGCATATTCGCCATGGTGACCAGCGAGTTCGTGGTCGCCGGACTGATGCCGCAGATGGCCGTCGGACTCGACGCCACCATCCCGCAGATCGGCTACCTGATCACCGCCTTCGCCGCCGCGATGGCCCTGGGCGGGCCGTTCCTCTCCGTCGCGCTGATGAAGATCCGGCCGAAAGCGGCGCTGCTGGGCCTGTTCGGGATCTTCCTCGTCGGCAACCTGCTGGCGGCCACCGCCGCCGGCTACGGGGTGATGCTGGTCGCCCGCATCATCACCGGCGTGGCGTCGCAGGCGTTCTTCGGCATCGCGCTGTCGCTGTGCGCGCAGCTGACCCGGCCGGAGGTGCGCGGCCGCGCCATCGCGGTGGTGATGAACGGACTGATGCTGGGCACCCTGCTCGGCATGCCGTTGTCCACATTGGTCGGTGAGAATCTGGGCTGGCGCGCGGCGTTCTGGGCGATTTCGGCGTTGGCAGTGGTTGCGGCGCTGGCCACCGTGGCCGGGATCCCGGGTATCTCCGGAGCTGCGGAAGAGGGGAACTTCCGGCAGGAACTGGGTGCTTTCCGCCGCCCGAAGCTGTGGTTGGTGCTGCTCACCAGCACCCTCATCATCGGCGCGACGTTCTCGGCGTTCAGCTACTTCAACCCGATCCTCACCGAGCTGAGCGGCTTCAGCACCGGAACCGTCCCGCTGCTGCTCGTCGCCTACGGCGCCGCGACGGTCATCGGGAACACCGTCGTCGGACGGCTCGCCGACCGGCACACGACAACCGTGCTGCTCGTGGGTCTGGTGCTCAACGCGGGTTTCCTGACCGGATTCGCACTGCTGGCGCACGTCAGCGTTGCCGCGGTGGTGTTCATGCTGGGCATCGGGCTGGTCGGAGTGACGATGAACCCGGCGATGATCACGCGCGTCCAGCGCACCGCCAACGCGCGGCCGCTGGTCAACACCGTGCACTCCTCGTTCATCACCTTCGGCGTGATGATCGGATCCTGGGCCGGAGGAACGGCCATCGACCAGTTCGGCCTGCGGGCCCCGCTCTGGTTGGGCGTCGCCCTGGCGCTGATCGGAATCCTGACGCTGCTCCCAGACCTGCTGCGCCGCCGCGCAGCTGCGGATACCAGCGCTGGTCAGCCCGCCGACAAGCGGTCTGCGGCAACCGTCTAGAAGCACTCGCTGCGCCGTGCCGGGTTCCTGCTCGGCACGGCGCAGCCGGGCAGGTGCGTTAGCCTCCACGGCATGACGGCTCCTGTTCATGCTGCTGTGGTCGGTTAGTTCCGGATCTCGCCCCACCGGCCGAGGCGTGCGCGCCCGGCTGGGGATCTGAGCGTCCACCTCCCACTTCGTGCAGCTCAAGCGCGCAATTCGCTGCTGAGCTGCATCCGACCGCATCAGCAGGAGCGGTTCATCCATGCACCTCCCAGAAGGCGATGCTGCCTGCGCGCAGCAGGTCATGCCCGGAAACGCACTGCGCTGGTTCTCGGCGAACGGCGCAGAACCACCGGTCCGATTCGTCCACGCCGATGACCGGATGTCCGCGAACCGGGCATACCGGCTGGTATCCCGGGGGACCGGGTTGCTGTGGCAGGGCGATTTCCACCAGGCCCGCCAACTCCTCAGCGCGCTCTCCCGCCGTCTCCAGCGGCCGCAGAAGCGCACCTCGTCCGCTGCCGAAGCGTTCTTGCACCACCGGCAGGAGCAGTCGCGAAGAGCACGGGTGCTGTCGCTCGTCATGGTCCGCATCGAGAGCGACCACGCGCTGGAGCTGCGTCGCGCACCAGACGTCGGTCCTGCTTGCCGCGACGTGTACGGCGAGGTCGACGCGCCGTACGTCGTCCCGTTGCGGGAGTTGCTCGGCGTCATCAGTGCGGGGGAATGGCGGCGGAAGGGCGTCGCAGTGCCGGCGCTCGGGGCGCACATCCACCCGCACTACGGGGTGTTCGCCCCGACGAGGAACGAGTACGTCGACCTGGTCGCGGATGCTCCGCTGCCGCAGGTCCGGACCGCATTCGACATCGGTACCGGAACCGGCGTGCTGGCAGCGCTTCTCGCGCGCCGCGGCGTGGCACGGGTGGTGGCCACGGACAGCTCGGCACGCGCGATCCGGTGCGCCGAGGACAACGTGCGGCGGTTGGGACTCACCGGCCGGATCGAGCCGGTGGAGGCCGATCTCTTCCCGCCGGGACGCGCGCAGCTGGTCGTGTGCAACCCGCCGTGGCTCCCGGCCCAGCCGCATTCGTCGCTGGACCACGCGGTCTACGACCCGGAGAGCCGGATGCTGCTGGACTTCCTCGACCGGCTGCCCGACCACCTGCAGCCAGGAGGGGAGGGGTGGCTGATCCTCTCGGACCTGGCTGAACGCCTCGGCTTGCGCACTCGGGCCGAGCTGCTCGACGCCGTTCACCGGGCCGGGCTCCGCGTCGTCGCCAGATCGGACACCGAGCCCCGCCATCCGAAGGCCGCGGCGCCCGGAGATCCGTTCCACGCCGCTCGCGCCGGCGAGGTCATCTCCCTGTGGCGGCTCGCGCCGATCGAGGGCTGACCGGGCATCCGCGGGTGCCGTCGGGTGGCGGCACCCGCGGGTGTAACGTTCTGCGGCTTCGGCTCGTCCTCGTGGTGTCTTCGGGAAAGGATGGACGAGTGCGGAATCCGATTTTGGTGACGGGTGGGACGGGCACGCTGGGCAGAGCAGTGGTGGAGCGGTTGCTCGATGCAGGGCACGACCTGCGAGTTCTCAGCCGCAGGAGTCGCCCGGCCGCGGCAGGGTACGAGTGGGCGACCGGGGATCTGCGCACGGGAGAGGGCATCGACGCGGCCACTTCGGGAGTCGACGCCATCGTGCACTGCGCAACCACGTTGGGGCGCAAGGACGTGGCGGCGACGCAGCGGCTGATCGACTCGGCGCGGCGCAGCGGCGATCCGCACCTGGTCTACATCTCGATCGTCGGCGTCGACGAGGTGCCGCTGCCCTACTACCGGGCGAAGCTCGAAGCCGAGGAACGCGTGGTGAGCTCGGGACTGCCGTGGACGATCCTGCGAACCACCCAGTTCCACGACCTGGTGGCCCGGATGACCTCGGTGCAACGCCGATCACCCGTGATCGCCGCGCTCGCGGGGGTGGACTTCCAGCCGATCGACGTCCAGGAGGTCGCGGCGCGCCTGGCCGAGCTCGCGGTCGGTGCTGCGGCGGGACGCGTCCCGGACATGGGCGGGCCGGAGATCCGCAGCCACCGCGACCTCGCCCGCGAGTACCTGGCCGCGACTGGACGCCGTCGCCTCGTGCTGCCGATCCGCGTGCCGGGCGCAGCTTTCGCCGGTTATCGCCGGGGTGGGCACCTGGCCCCGGAGCACGCGGTCGGCCGCGTGACCTTCAGCGATTTCCTCGCCGGAGAAGCGCGGTGACGATGCGCAGCTGGCTCCGCGCAGGTCTGTTCGTCCTGACCTTCGTGCACGTCGCAACGGGTATCTGGACGTTGTTCTTCCCGCAGTCGTTCTACGACGACGTGCCGACCGTCAGCGACTACCCGCCGTTCAACGAGCACCTGTTCCGCGACTTCGGGGCGATGAACCTGGCCATGGCAGTGGTGCTCGGCGCAGCCGCGGTGCTCCTCGACCGGCCCTTGGTCCTCGTCGCGCTGGTCTCGAACCTCGTCTGGGTCGTGCCGCACCTGGTCTTCCACACCGCGCACCCGGCGGGCCCGCTGCTGGTGGTGGGCCTGGCCGCGATCGTCGCGATTCCGGTGGTGCGCTCGTGCTTACCTGCGGTGCTTCGCCAGCAGGTGAGCGGCGACAGCAGTCGCGCCGGTGACGGAGAAGACCGACGGCCAGGCCCCGATCTTCTTGGCCAGCGGGTGCGAGCCGGTCAGCGCTGCGGTGTAGGTGGCGCCCAGCGCGAGAGCCGGGACGACACCGGTCCGGCGGCGGCAGGTCTCCATCGCGGCGAGCCCGGCGCCGGCCGCGACAACTCCGCCCCAGTGCCGGTGCTTGGTGGCGCGGGCGACCGCGAAACCGCCGATCAAACCGGCCGAGGTGAGCAGGCTGGACGGGATGGACATGCGCACTCCTTGCAGCTGGCTGCGGACTAGCCTCCGCGACTCTACCGGGACGGGAGGGGGGAAATTTGGCGCAAACCCGCCTGGAACGTGCTTGACCGGGCATTTCGAGCTAAGAAATGTCCTGGTGTCATGTCCCTTCGTCGTTCCCGGGGAGCCTGCATGCGGCGCGTTCGGATGGGTTTGCTGGCTGCGTTGTGCGTCCTACCGCTGAGCGGGCCGCCCGCGGTGGCGCAACCGCCGCAGGGCCCGGTGTTCCAGGACGGCGAGGCGCAGCCGGTGTTCGACCCGGCGCAGGCGGTGCGCGAGGACCTGTTCGTGACCGCGCCCGTGGACAGCGATCGCGACGGGCAGGACGACCGGGTGCACGTCCAGGTGGTGCGCCCGAAGGAGACCGACCAGGGCTTGCGCGTTCCGGTCGTCTACCAGGCCAGCCCCTACTTCTCCGGTGGCAACGACGTCCCGAACCACAACGTCGACACCGAGCTCTACGTGCCCGAGGCGCCCGGCAACCGGTCGCTGCGCACTTCCGCGGCCGACGAGCGGATGGCGGTGGCCGCCGACATCAAGTGGGACTACGAGGAGTACTTGCTGTCCAGGGGTTTCGCCGTGGTGTACGCGGAATCCCTGGGCACCGGGGAGTCCACCGGATGCCCGACCACCGGAGCCGAGAACGAGACCATCGGCGCGAAATCGGTCGTCGACTGGCTCAACTCGCGAGCGCCCGGGCACAGCGCCGACGGCGCGCCCGCGGCTGCCGGCTGGGCGACCGGCAAGGTCGGGATGATGGGCGTGTCCTACAACGGCACGCTGCCCAACGCGGTGGCCAGCACTGGCGTCGACGGGCTGGAAGCGATCGTGCCGATCGGCGCGATCTCGAACTGGTACGACTACTACCGCAGCGACGGAGCGGTCGTCGCGCCCGGCGGTTACCAGGGCGAAGACGCCGACGTGCTCGCCGAGTACGTGCACACCCGGGCCGACCGCGAACCGTGCCGCGCGGTGCTCGACCAGCTGCGGGCGGACCAGGACCGGATCACCGGCGACTACAGCCCGTTCTGGGACGAGCGCAACTACCTCAACGACGTCGGGAACGTCCGGGCCGCAGTGCTTTCCGTGCACGGGCTCAACGACTGGAACGTCAAGACCAGGCAGGCGGCCCAGTGGTACGAGGCCCTGCGCGAGCGCGACGTTCCGCACAAGATCTGGTGGCACCAGTCCGGGCACACCGATCCGATCCGGCTCCGCAAGGAGGAGTGGCTGCGCGAGCTGAACCGCTGGTTCACCCGCTACCTGTACCAGGTGCCCAACGGGGTCGAGGGCGAGCCGCGCGCCACCGTTCAGCGCGAGGACGGCAGCTGGGTCCAGGAGCCGGAATGGCCGTCGCCGCAGGCCGAGGACGTGGTCCTGCGACCGGCTCCCGGCGGTCCTGAGCGGGGTGGGCTGACTGCGGAGAAGAAGTCCGACCGGGCCGTTGAGTCGCTGCGCGACGACGCCACCCGGACTGCCGAGGACCTCGCGGCCGCGCCGGGTTCGCCGAACCGGCTGGCCTACTTCGGCGAACCGCTCGCGGAGCAGGTCAGGGTCAGCGGAACGGTGCGGGCGGACCTCGCCCTGGCCTTCGACCGGCCTGCCGCGAACGTGACCGCGCTGCTGGTGGACCAGGCGCCGGACGGCTCGGTGTCGGTGGTGACCCGGGGGTGGGCCGACCCGCAGAACCGGCAGAAGATCGACATGACCTCCCCGATCAAGCCCGGGCAGACCTACCAGATCGAGGTGGCCATGCAGCCGGACGACTACGTGTTCGCGCCTGGGCACCGCATCGGTGTGGTGGTGCTGTCCAGCGATCACGACTTCACGTTGCGTCCGAAGCCGGGCGCGGGGCTGGCGCTGGACCTGTCCCGGACGTCGATCACGTTGCCTGTGGTCGGGTCCGTCAGGTAGCGGTCCGCGGGTTTCAACGGGCGGTCGGAGCTTCGGCTCCGGCCGCCCGTTTTTGATAGAACTTCGTGTTGTTGTGCCGGTTTCGGAGCGCATTCGCCGATCAAGCGATCCGCTTCACCCGGCCGAATGTCATTCCATAGTGGACTTTTTGAGGTCTTGCTCGACAATTGTCCACACCGGACCTATTGATCCACAGATTTCGAAAAACCCCTTTCCACAACGGGTTTCGACGGTGATCGTGGTGGCATGACAACTCGACTGAACACCACCGTTTCCCTGTCCGAACCCGACGACGTGCTGGCCGCGGTGCCGCACATGCTCGGCTTCCACCCGACCAACTCGCTCGTGGTGCTGACGCTGCACGACCTGGGGTTCACCCCGAGGTTCGGCGTCACGGTGCGCACGGACCTGCCGTGCTCGATGCGGATGTGCGGCTTCGGCGAATACCTGCTGTCCGGACCGCTGGGACGGCAGCGGGCGGAAGCCGTCATCCTCGTCGTCATAGGGGAGGAACCCAGCACGGACGCCTGCGACGACAACTGCGCCGGCGCCTGCCGGCGACCACTGCTCAACGGGACCGGTGCGGACGAGATCGATACCGGCCCGCCGCTCGCGGACCTGGTCGACGTGATCCGGGATTCCTTCCACCGGGCCGGAATCGTGACCGCGCACGCCATGTGGGCGCCGCAGATCCAGGCCGGTGCGAGCTGGCGCTGCTACTCCGATCCGGAGTGCTTCGGCGAGATCCCCGACCCGAAGTCCTCGCCGGTCGCGGCGGCGATGGCCGCAGCGGGATCGGTGACCTTCGGCAGCCGAGACGAACTCCGCGCACTGGTGGCCCCCGAGTCGGCCCAGGCCGTCACGCGCTGGTCGGCGAAGCTCGACGCGCTGGCCGAGGAACGCATCGAGGACCACGATCCGGCCAGGGTGTCGCGAGACGTGCAGCTCGTGCACGCGGCGATTCAGCGGGCGGCCAGCGGTTCCGCGCTGACCGAGGACGACAAGCTGCGAGTGCTGCTAGCGGTGTCCGACACCCGAGTCCGCGACATCGCCCTGGGCACCGCGCTGGGCGACACGGCCAAGGCGGCCGAAGAGCTCTGGCTCGCCCTGGTCCGCAACGCCCCGGACCCGGAACTGCCCGAAGTCGCCGCGCTGCTGGCGTTCTCCGCCTACTTGCGCGGCGAGGGGGCGCTCGCCGGGGTCGCGCTGGAACGGATCGAGCGGGTCGAGCCGGACCACCAGCTGGGCGCCCTGCTGCGGCAGGCCATGGAAGCCGGCCTGCCGCCCACCGAACTGGCCGTCATCGCCAGAGACGCCGCTGAAGACGCCCGGATCATGCTCGAAGAGGACGGAGCTTGGTGATGCAGGACAACGTGAACACCCGACGGTCCGGGAACCGCTGGTCAGGACTGCTGGCGCTGCTGGGTGAACTCCCAGGCGTCGCGCACGATGACGTCGAGGTCGGCCCGCTGCGGCTGCCAACCCAGCTCGTCCCGCGCGCGCTGGCTCGACGCCACCAGCGTCGCCGGGTCACCGGCGCGCCGGGGCGCCACCTCGGCGGGGATCGGGTGACCGGTCACCCGGCGGCAGGTGTCGATGACCTGCTTGACCGAGAAGCCGGTGCCGTTGCCCAGGTTGTAGATCCGGTGCTCGCCGGCGACGGCGTTCTCCAGCGCCAGCAGGTGGGCGTCGGCCAGGTCCGTGACGTGGATGTAGTCGCGGACGCAGGTGCCGTCGGCGGTGGGCCAGTCCTCGCCGAACATCTGCACCTGCTCCCGCTGGCCGAGTGCGACCTGCAGCACGATCGGGATGAGGTGCGTCTCGACCGTGTGCCGCTCGCCGAACGCGCCGTGCGCGCCGGCCACGTTGAAGTACCGCAGGCTGACCGCGCCGATGCCGTGGGCGTTGGCGTAGGAGGTGATCGCGTGGTCGATGGCCAGCTTCGTCGCGCCGTAGGTGTTGGTCGGCCGCGTCGCCGTGTCCTCCGTGATCGGCGAGACCTCCGGTTCCCCGTAGGTCGCCGCGGTGGAGGAGAACACCAGCCGGGGCGTGCCGTGCTCGCGCATCGCGTCCAGCAGCCGCAGCGAGGTGACCACGTTGCCCTGCCAGTACTTCTGCGGGTCCTGCATGGATTCGCCGACCAGCGACTTGGCCGCGAAGTGCAGCACACCGTCGAACGGCTCCGCGAGCAGCTCGCCCGCCGCCGCGGCGATGTCGGCCTCGACGAACTTGCAGCCGTCCGGGACCGCGTCGGCGTGCCCGGTGGACAGGTCGTCGACCACGACGACCTCGTGACCGGACTCCACCAGGCGTGCGGCGCACACGCTTCCGACGTAGCCGGCGCCGCCTGTGACGAGGAGCTTCAACTCGGTACTGCCTTCCGTGCGAGTTCTAGTTCGGCCGCCGTGGACCGGCGAGCGGCAGCGGTCGCCCGGTGGTCACCGGTCCCGCCCCGCACCGGCGGAGGGTACCGCTGTGAACAGCCGGGGTTCGGTCAGGTGCGCCTGCGCGAAGGCGTCCAGGACGGCCTGCTCGATCCGCGGCCGGTCGGCGACGGGTACGAGGGCGATCGCGGAACCGCCGAAACCACCGCCGATCATCCGGGAGCCCAGCGCGCCGGTGGCCAAGGCGGTGTCGACCGCGAGATCCAGCTCGGGGCAGGAGATCCGGTAGTCGTCGCGCAGGCTGACGTGCGAGCCGTTGAGCAGCGGCCCGATCTCGGCGTACCGCCCGGCGCGGAGTTCGTCCACTGTGGCCAGCACCCGGTCGTTCTCGGTGACGACGTGCCGCACCAGTGGCCGGAGTTCCTCCGGAAGCTGCGGCAGCACCGTCGGCAGCTCTGCCGCGGTCACGTCGCGCAGGGCCTTGCGCCCGAGCAGCTCCGCTGCGCGCTCGCAACCCCGCCGGCGTTCTCCGTAACCGGATTCGCTGTGCGAATGCTTCACGCGGGTGTCGATGACGAGCAGCTCCAGGCCTGCGCTGAGCGGGTCGAACGGGATCTGCTCGGCGTCGCCGGAGCGCACGTCGAAGAACAGCGCGTGCGCCTCGGTGCAGGCCAGCGAAGCGGTCTGGTCGAGCAGGCCCGTCGGCGCCCCGGCGAAGTCGTTCTCGGCCCGCTGCACCAGGCGCGCGATCTCCCCGAGGCTCGGCGCGCCCGGCTGCCCCGGCGCGGCGTGCGCGGTGTCGAGCAGCGCCAGCGCCGTCGCGCACTCCAGCGCGTGCGAAGAGGACAGACCGGCACCGGTCGGCACGTCACCGGCGATCACCAGGTCTGCCCCGCCGAGGGTGAAACCGGCTTCGCGCAGCGCCCAGGCGACCCCGGCGGGGTAAGCGGCCCAGCCGGTGGGCGAGCCCGGTCGCAGCTCGTCGATGCTGGTCTCGGGACTGCGGTGGAGTCGTCCGTCGCTGCCGTAGGTCGCCGTCGACAGGAGTCCGTCGGTGCGGGGCCGGATCGCGACCGCGGTGCGGTGCGGCAGGGCGAAGGGGAGCACGAACCCGTCGTTGTAGTCGGTGTGCTCCCCGATGAGGTTCACCCGGCCTGGGGCGGACCAGACCGCGTCGGCGGCACCGCCGTGCTCTTCGGCGAACGCTGCCGCCGCGCGCTCGGCCGAGGTCACTTGGCGTGCACCATGACCGCGTGCGCGATGCCGGTGGTCAGCTCGGTGGTGCCGTTGTCGCCCCGCACCTCGATCGGCTTGTTCGGCCCGATGACCGACATGATCTCGACCTCGTTGCCCGGCACGACGCCGACGTCCTTCAACTCGGTCATCAGGTCGGGGTCGAGCTGGACGTGCTCGGCGATGCGGCGGATGACCGCCCGCCCACCGCCGTTGCGGGCGATCTCGTCGACCCGCTGCAGGTCACCTTCGGCCGAGGTCTCGGTGTCGTCCACGCCGAGCTCGTCGAGGCCGGGGATCGGGTTGCCGTAGGGGGACGTGGTGGGACGGCCGAGCAGCTTGACGAGCTTGCGCTCGACGGCCTCGCTCATCACGTGCTCCCAGCGGCACGCTTCGTTGTGCACGTGCTCCCACTCGAGACCGATCACGTCGACGAGGAGCCGCTCGGCGAGGCGGTGCTTGCGCATCACGCTGACGGCGCGCGCGCGGCCGGTCTTGGTGAGCTCGAGGTGCCGGTCTTCGGCAACGGTCAGCAGCCCGTCGCGCTCCATGCGGGCCACCGTCTGGCTCACCGTGGGGCCGCTCTGCTCCAACCGCTCGGCGATCCGTGCCCGGAGTGGAACAACGCCCTCTTCTTCGAGGTCGTAGATGGTGCGCAGGTACATCTCAGTGGTATCGATGAGATCGTTCACGTCGGCTCCCCATTCAGTCCCAACCACGATGCTAGTCGCCCCGGGCGACAGCAGTCAGCGGTCGGGGAGTTGACTGCCAGGATTTTCGACCGACCTCGTCGCCGGGCTACGAAAGGCCGTCCAGATGGATCCTTTGATCAGTACCGATGATCTCATGGCCGCGTTGGCGGAGCAGGCACCCCCGACCCTGCTCGACGTCCGTTGGTCGTTGCTCGGACCACCCGGCCGGGACGCCTATGAGGCGGGCCACCTGCCGGGCGCGGTGTTCGTCGATCTGGACGCCGAACTGGCCTCGGAACCCGGTCCGGCGGGCCGCCACCCGCTGCCGGAACCCGGCGACTTCGAAGCCGTCCTGCGGCGGGCCGGGGTGGACGCGGACCGGCCGGTGGTCGTCTACGACGCCGACAACGGTTCAGCCGCTGCCCGCGCTTGGTGGCTGCTGCGTTGGGCCGGCCATCGGGAGGTGGCGGTGCTCGACGGCGGGTATGCGGCGTGGACCGCGGAGGGGCGGCCGACTACGACTGAGAAGCCGCAGCCGGTCGAAGGCGGGTTCCGGGTCCAGCCCGGCTCGATGCCGGTGGTGGACGCCGACGGCGCAGCGCAGCTCGCCCGCGAGGGGACGCTGCTGGACGCGCGCGCACCGGAGCGCTACCGCGGTGATGTCGAGCCGATGGATCCGCGGGCCGGGCACGTTCCGGGCGCTCTGAACGCACCGTTCGCCGCGCACGTGGACGACGCCGGGAAGTGGCGTTCCCCGGAGGAGCTGGCGGCTCACTTCACCGCGCTCGGCGTCGGCGCGGGCGGGGCGGTCGGTGCGTACTGCGGTTCGGGCGTGACGGCCTGCTCGGTGCTGCTCGCTCTGGAGCACGCCGGAGTGACCGATCCGCAGCACCCGGCCGCGCTGTACGCGGGCTCGTGGTCGAACTGGTCGGCAGACCCGGACCGCCCGGCCGCGACCGGAGAGGAGGCGGGCTGACCGAACGATCCGGCCAGCTCGATCAAGCGCAGCGCAGTGTCCTGGAACACTGTGTTGGCGGACACAGGGCGGGTAGCGTCCGGGCCATGGGTTCTCAGTGCGCAGTGGTGTGGGACGAGTCGCTGCTCGACTACGACCTCGGCGGGCACCACCCGCTGCATCCGATCAGGTTGGACCTGACCATGCGGTTGGCGAGGTCGCTCGGAGTCCTCGACGGCGTCGAGGTGCTCGAGCCGGAACCGGCGGCCGAGGAAGACCTGCTGCGGGTGCACACCCGGGAGTACATCGAGGCCGTGCGCGCCGCGCCGATGGCGGGCTGGGAGGTCGGCCACGGGCTCGGCACGGAGGACAACCCGATCTTCGACCGGATGCACGAGGCCGCGGCGCTGATCTCGGGCGCCTCGATCCGGGCAGCGGAGCAGATCGTGTCGGGCAAGGTGGACCGGGCGTTCAACATCGCGGGCGGGTTGCACCACGCGATGGCCGACCATGCGGCGGGGTTCTGCATCTACAACGATTGCTCGGTGGCCATCGCGTGGATGCTCGAGCAGGGCGTGGAGCGCATCGCCTACCTCGACGTCGACGTGCACCACGGCGACGGCGTGCAGGCGGCGTTCTACGACGACCCGCGGGTGATGACCATCTCCCTGCACCAGCACCCGCTCACCTTGTGGCCGGGAACCGGGTTCAGCACGGAGATCGGCAGCGGCGCGGCGGACGGCACGGCGGTGAACATCCCGCTACCCCCGGGGACGGGGGACGCGGACTGGCGCCGCGCGTTCCACGCGGTGGTGCCCTCGGTGCTGTCCGCGTTCCAGCCGCAGGTGCTGGTGACGCAGTGCGGGGCCGACGCGCACCGCGACGATCCGCTGGCCGACCTGTCGAAGAGCGTGGACGGGCAGCGCGCCACCTACCAGGACCTGCGGGAGCTGGCCGACAGCTGCGCCGGTGGCAAGTGGCTGGCGCTGGGCGGTGGCGGGTACTCGCTGTTCCGCGTGGTGCCGCGCGCCTGGACGCACCTGCTGGCCACCTTGTTGGACCGGGACGTCGCGCCGGAGACGACCATCCCGGAGGATTGGATGGCGCATGCGGTGCGGGTCTCCGAGAACGTGCCGCTGCCGACGTCGATGACCGATGGGGCCGACCCGTCGTTCGAGCGCTGGACGGGGGTGACCGCGTCCTCGGTGGACACCGCGATTCGCGACACCCGGCACGCGGTGTTTCCGTTGCACGGTCTCGACCCGGTCGACAGCCGCGACTGAGGAGTCCGAAGTGGACGGAACGGTTCAGGGGCAGGAGAAGGCCCCGGAGGAAGTGGAATACCCGCGGCAGTGGGAAGCCGACGTGGTGCTCTCCGACGGTGGCACGGTGCACATCCGGCCGATCACCGGTGCGGACGCCGAGAAGCTGATCGCCTTCCACGGGCGGCTCAGCGACCGGACCCGCTACTACCGCTACTTCGGCCCCTACCCGCGGATGCCCCAGCGCGACGTGGAGCGCTTCACCCACGTCGACTACGTCAACCGGGTCGCGCTGGTCGCGCTGCTCGGGGACGACATCGTCGCGGTGGGCCGCTTCGACCGGCTGGGCGAGCAGCGGTCGGCCGAGGTCGCGTTCGTGGTGGAGGACTCGCACCAGGGGCGCGGTCTCGGGTCGATCCTGCTGGAGCACCTCGCGGCCGCCGCTCGGGAGCGGGGGTTGCAGCGCTTCGTGGCCGAGGTGCTGGCGGAGAACTCGACGATGGTGCGGGTGTTCCGCGACGCCGGGTACCAGGTGAGCCGCGCGATGGAGGAAGGCGTCGTGCACCTGGAGTTCGACATCGACCTCACCGAGGAGTCGGTCGCGGTGGCCCGCGCCCGGGAGCAGGCCGCCGAGGCGCGCAGCGTGCACAACCTGCTGAGACCGCGGTCGGTGGCGGTGATCGGGGCTTCCACCGACCACCGCAAGATCGGCCACGCGGTCCTGACGAACCTGCTCACCGCGGACTTCTCCGGGCCGGTGTACCCGGTCAACCCGGAGCACCGCTCGGTACGGGGCGTGCGCGCCTACGCCTCGGTGCTCGACATCCCGGACGAGGTGGACCTGGCCGTGGTGGCGATCCCGGCCGCCGGCGTGACCGAGGTGCTCGACGACTGCCTGGCCAAGGGGGTCAAGACCCTGGTCATCGTCAGCTCCGGGTTCAGCGAGAGCGGTCCGGCCGGGCGCGAGGTCGAGCGCGCGATGGTCCGCGAGGCCCGCGTGCACGGCATGCGGGTGGTCGGTCCGAACGCGCTGGGCGTGGTCAACACCGCCCCGGACCTGAGGCTGAACGCGAGCTTGGCCCCGCAGCTGCCCGGCCGCGGGCGGACCGGGTTCTTCTGCCAGTCCGGTGCGCTCGGGGTGGCGATCCTGGCCACCGCGACCGAGCGCGGGCTGGGGCTGTCGACGTTCGTCTCGGCGGGCAACCGCGCCGACGTGTCCGGCAACGACCTGCTGCAGTACTGGCAGACCGACCCGGCCACCGACGTGGTGCTGCTCTACCTGGAGTCGTTCGGCAACCCGCGCAAGTTCGGCCGGCTGGCGCGCCGGTTGGCCCGCAGCAAGCCGATCGTGGTGGTCAAGTCGGGGCGCAACGCGGTGCGCCCGGGGTTGGCGGCGACCTCGGTGCAGGTGGACGAGACCAGCGTGCAGGCGCTGTTCGAGCAGTCCGGTGTCATCCGCGTGGAGTCGGTGGCGCAGATGTTCGACACCGCGCTGCTGCTGGCGCACCAGCCGCTGCCGCAGGGCGATCGCGTTGCGATCGTGGGCAACTCCTCGGCGCTGGGCATGCTCGCAGCGGACGTGGCCCAGGCCCAGGGGCTGCAGCTGGCAGGCGATCCCGTCGATGTGGGCGCGTCGGCGGGGCCGGAGGACTTCGCCGCCGCAGTGCGCGACGCCGCTCTGCGCGAGGACGTCGATGCGCTGGTGACGGTGTTCGCGCCGCCGGTAGCGGTTCCCGGGACCGCTTACGCGCGGGCCATGCGGGAGGCGTTGCAGGAGGCCGACGTCGCGCGGTCCAAGCCGGTGGTGACGACCTTCCTGGCCGCCGAAGGCGTGCCGGACGAGCTGGTGGTGCCGGGTGCGGACGGCATCGCGGGCAAGGGGTCCGTCCCGTCGTACCCGAGCCCGGAGCGCTCGGTGCTGGCCCTGGCCAGGGTGACCCGCTACGCGCAGTGGCGCGCCGCGCCGCAGGGCCATTTCGTGCGGCCCCCGGACGTCGACGCCGAGCGGGCGCGGACGCTGGTCGAGGGTTGGCTGGCGGCCGGTGTCACCACGCTCGAGGACAAGCGCGTGCTGAGCCTGCTCGCCTGCTACGGCATCGACGTGGTGCCGTTCCGCCGGGTGAGCAGCGTGGACGCGGCGGTGGCCGCGGCCGAGGAGCTCGGATACCCGGTCGCGCTGAAGACGGTCGACGATCAGCTCCGCCACCGCAACGACCTCGTGGGCGTCCGGCTCGACCTCGGCAGCGCCGATGCGGTGCGCGCGGCCTACGCCGACATCCACGGGGTGTCCGGGATGGACGAGGTCTACGTGCAGCGGATGGCGGTGCGCGGAACTTCGTGCGTGATCGACCTGATGGACGACCCGTCGTTCGGCACGCTGGTGTCCTTCGGGCTTTCCGGGGTGGCCAGCGAACTGCTCGGCGACAAGGCGTACCGCGCGCTCCCGCTGTCCGATGTGGACGTATCGGCGCTGGTCCGCGCGCCGCGGGCGGCGCCGCTGCTGGCGGGTTACCGGGGCAGCGAGCCCGCTGATCTCGCGGCGCTGGAGGACCTGGTGCTGCGGGTGGCGACGCTGGCCGAAGACCTGCCGGAGGTGCGGGAGCTGGCGTTGCGCCCGGTGCTGGCTTCGCCGGCGGGTGCTGTGGTCACCGGGGCCAAGGTCGCCATCGGGGAGTCGCCCGCGGTGCTGGACACCGGGCCGCGGCGGCTCCGCTGACGCCCTGTCCGAGACGCAAGCGTTCCGTTAATCTGTGCCTCGTGGACACCGAAACCGCCGCTGGCATCCCGGAGCCCGACGCACCCGCTTCGGTCGTGCTCGGCCTGGTCTCGGCCGGACCGCACCGGATCAAGGTGCGCGCGGCCCAGCAGGACGACCCGAGCAGCCCGGTGGTCGTGCTCGTCCCCGCCATGGGCGTGCCCGCGCGCTACTACCGGCCGTTCGTGGCCGACTTGCACCGCCAGGGCCTGACCGTGGTGACCTACGACCTGCGCGGCCAAGGTGAGAGCAAACCGCAGGCGGCCCGCGGCGTGCGCTACGGCTACCAGAGCCTGATCGACGACCTGGACGGCGTCCTCGACCTGGTCGGATCGGTGCTGCCGCAGGCGCCGCGCTTCTTGATCGGGCACAGCCTCGGCGGCCAGATCGCCATGCTGCACTCGGCACGCCACCAGGGGCGGGTGCAGGGCGTCGCGCTCATCGCCTCGGGATCGGTGTGGTTCCGGAGCTTCCCCGGCTACTACAAGCTGCGCACGCTGATCGGCACGCAGGTCGTGGCCAGCGCCTCGACGCTGCTCGGCTACTGGCCAGGCCACCGCTTCGGCTTCGGCGGTCGGCAGGCGGCAGGTCTGATGCAGGACTGGGCACGTCAAGCCCGCACGAGCAAGTACCGCCTCAACGGCTCGACCACCGATTACGAAGCGGGGTTGGGCGAGATGCGGATGCCGCTGCTGACCGTCAGCGTCGCGGGGGACCGGTTGGCGCCGCAGTCCTCAGTGGACCACCTGGCGGGCAAGGCGCGGCACGCGCTGCGCACGTCCAAGCACTACACGCGGGACACGTCCGGCGCGGAGAACCTCGGCCACTTCAGCTGGGTGCGCAACGGCGGTGCGCTCTCGCAGTGGATCCGGGACTGGATCGCGGCCGCGCACGAGCCGTCCGTCCACTCCTGAGCTTGAGATGACGAGGCGGGTGGGACGTCGATCCCACCCGCCTTCGCATCAGCAGACCGAGTCGGTCGGTTTCGGAACGCCGAGGCCGAACAGCGGGCGCAGCTTCAGCCCGATCCAGGTGCCTGCCAGGGCCAGCAGTCCCCAGACCCAGCCGTGCAGCGAGAACGAGGCGATCCCGGAGAAGTAGGCGCCGATGTTGCAGCCGTAGGCCAGACGCGCCCCGTAGCCCATCAGCAGGCCCCCGATCACCGCCGCCAGCACCACCTTCGCCGGAAGGCGCTTGACCAGCAAGAACGCGCCCGACGCGGCGGAGGCGACCAGTGCGCCGACCATGATCCCGAAGTCGAGCACCGAGGTGGAGTCGGCCAGCAGCGGACCGGCCAGCGACGCAGCCCGCTCGCCCTGCCAGTAGGGCCAGCTCGCCACGTCGACGCCGACCGCCTGCAGCGCCTTCGAACCCCACAGGACGAACGCCGAGGTGATGCCCCACGGCGAACCGCGGGTCAGCAGCACGACCGCGTTGAGCGCGGCCAGCAGGATCGCGCCGACCCACAGCGGCCACGAACCGCGCAGTACCCGCCACAGCCCGCGCGACGTCGGCGGGCGACCAGCCGGGGGAGCGTCGTGCCGACGAGCCCACCGGGTCGCCGCGAACCCGATCGCACCCAGCACCGCCAGCTGCACGATCAGCGCGCCGAAGTAGCCCAGACTGGTGTCCTCGGCCAGCGAGAAGGATCCGAGGGTGATCGCGTCGGAAGTCCACAGTGGAAAGTGCAGGGCGCCCAGCACGGAACCGCAGATGAAGAAGAACAGGGTGACGACCAGCAGGCTGTTCCCGCCGCCGACGGCGAACAGGGTTCCGGAGGCGCAGGCGCCGCCGAGCTGCATGCCGATGCCGAACAGCAGCGCGCCGACGACCAGGCCGAGACCGACCGGTGAGACGTTTCCTTCCACCTCACCGCCGAAGAACGACACCCCGCCGGCCAGGATCGGGGCGAACAGAATCGACGCCGCACCGAGCATCAGCAGGTGAGCCCGGATTCCCTCGGTCTGCCCGACGGAAACGAGCTGCCGCCAAGCCGAGGTGAACCCGAACCGGGAGTGGAACAGGGTCAGTCCGAGGGCGAGCCCGAGCGCGGCCAGCACGGCGGACTTCACCCCGACCACGGCGGCTGCGGCAGCAATCAGGGCCACAGCTGCGATCACGCCGACGGTCAGCGGAACCCACTGCGGTTTTCCCTGCGGTTCTTCCGGGGGCGCAGTTCTCTCTGGGGCGGATGTGGCAGTGGTCGACATTTCTCGTCACTCCAAGGCTGGAAGTGGATCGCATCGACCAAACCACGACCAGGTGACCGATTACCAGCAGTTCCGGACTGTGGGAAAGCTGTTGAGGATCGGTGCGATTTCCACGCAACCCGCCGCGCGGCCCGTTCCGTCTCTAGGGCATGAGACGCCTACACACCGCAATGGGTGCGGGGGCTCTGCTCCTTGCGCTGGCCGCCTGCGCCCAACAGCCGACAAATGAAGTGGGTTTCGGTGGGCAGCCGCCGGCACCGCCGGGACCGGTGCAGCCGAAACCGGAGAACGAACGCACCCCCGTCGCCGAGGGCTCGCTGGACTCTTCGGCGCTGCCCAAGGGGTACCCGACGAAGGTCTGGACCCAGGACGACGGGACCGCCCTCGTGGCCACCGGTCAGGAAGGCGGCTGCAGCAAGGTGCACGCCGAGGTGGCCGAGCAGACCCCGCAGCTGGTCAAGCTCGTCCTGGTCGAGGAAACCCCGGAGCCACCGGGGATCTGCACGATGGACCTGCGCTACCCGCCGGTGGCGGTCCGCCTGGACGCCCCGCTGGACGCCCGCAAGGTCGTCCTGGAACAGCGAGACGTCAAGGTGCCGCGCTGATCGTTGGCGCACAACGGAATCCTGCCGCGAGGACACAGTGAGGTTTTCCATCCTCGTCCTGCGTGGCGGTGCCGGTCATGCCTCGCAGTCGCAGACCAGACAGGATGGAAAAGGCTCATTGAGTAGATGAGGAGAACGCCGTATTTCCAAAGGGAGGTGGGGCTCCTGAGGAAATGCGGCGTTCTCCGCTGGTGCGGGTCGAGTTCTCGTCCTGCCGGAGAAAGCTCGACCCGCACTCAGATGTTTCTAGTTCGTGCTCGTTCCCTCAGCGGTTGAAGGAGATCTGCAGGGTCGGCTTGGTGGCTTCGGCGAAGAAATCGTCGCCCTTGTCGTCGACCACGATGAAGGCCGGGAAGTCCTCGACCTCGATCCGCCAGACCGCCTCCATGCCGAGCTCGGGGTACTCCAAGACCTCGACCTTGCGGATGCAGTCCTGAGCCAGTCGGGCCGCCGGGCCACCGATGGAACCGAGGTAGAAGCCGCCGTGGGTGCGGCAGGACTCGGTCACCTTGGCCGACCGGTTGCCCTTGGCCAGCATGACCAGCGAGCCGCCCGCGGCCTGGAACTGCTCCACGTAGGCGTCCATTCGGCCCGCGGTGGTGGGGCCGAAGGAACCGGAGGCGTAGCCGTCGGGCGTCTTCGCCGGACCGGCGTAGTACACCGGGTGGTTGCGCAGGTACTCGGGCATCGGCTCGCCGGCGTCGAGGCGCTCGGCGATCTTGGCGTGCGCGATGTCGCGCGCCACCACCAGCGGACCGGTCAGCGACACCCGGGTCTTGACCGGCAGCTTGGACAGCTCGGACCGGATCTCGTCCATCGGGCGGTTCAGGTCGATCTTGACGACCTCGTCGGACAGCTGCTCGTCGGCCACGTCCGGCAGGTAGCGGGCCGGGTCGCGCTCCAGCTGCTCCAGGAACACGCCCTCCGGGGTGATCTTGGCCTTGGCCTGGCGGTCCGCGGAGCACGACACCGCGACGCCCACCGGCAGCGACGCGCCGTGGCGCGGCAGCCGGATGACCCGCACGTCGTGGCAGAAGTACTTGCCGCCGAACTGCGCGCCGATGCCGAACTGCCGGGTCATCTCCAGGACCTGCTGCTCCATCTCGACGTCGCGCAGCGCGTGCCCGGACGCCGAGCCCTCGCGCGGCAGTTCGTCGAGGTAGCGGGCGGAGGCGAGCTTGGCGACCTTGAGGTTGAACTCGGCGGACATGCCGCCGACCACGATCGCCAGGTGGTAGGGCGGGCAGGCCGCGGTGCCCAGCGAGCGCAGCTTCTCCTCGAGGAACCGGCCGAGCCGCGTCGGGTTCAGCAGCGCCTTGGTCTCCTGGTAGAGGAAGGTCTTGTTCGCGCTGCCGCCGCCCTTGGCCATGAACAGGAAGTCGTACTGCGGATCGGTGCCGGCCTTGGAGTACAGCTCGATCTGCGCGGGCAGGTTGCTGCCGGTGTTGCGCTCTTCCCAGAAGTTCAGCGGAGCCATCTGCGAGTACCGCAGGTTCAAGTCCTGGTAGGCGTCGAAGATGCCGCGCGCCAGCGCCTGCTCGTCCTGACCGCCGGTGAGCACGGACTCGGTGCGCTTGCCGATCACGATCGCGGTGCCGGTGTCCTGGCACATCGGCAGCACGCCGCCTGCCGAGACGCACGCGTTGCGCAGCAGGTCGGTCGCCACGAACCGGTCGTTCGGGCTGGCTTCCGGGTCGTCGATGATCGCACGCAGCTGGGCCAGGTGCGACGGGCGCAGCAGGTGCTGGATGTCCTTGATCGCCTCGCTGGCCAGGGCGGTGAGCGTGGTCGGCTCGACTTCCAGGAAGCGCCGCCCCGCGGCCTCGACCACTCGAACACCTTCGTCGGTGACCAGGCGGTATTCGGTGTTGTCGGGGCCGAGCGGCAGTACCTCGGTGAAATCGAACTTCGTGGTGGTCACGTCGCGGCTCCTTTGCGCGCGTTCGGGTTACGCGATGCCCCATGTAACCGCGTGGTGGATCAGCGCGTCCACGGGGGTGGCTCAGGTGTGACGAAACGCCTCCGACCGGTGTGCGGGGAGCGGTGCGGAACCTGCGACGCTGGCAGCAGGACTTGTCGCCGCACTTCGAGCGGTGCCCGCAGCTACGGAGGTCACTTTGTCGACGACGGATCCACTCGACCGGCTGGTCAACCTTCGCGACCTGGGCGGACAGCCCGTCGGGGACGGTGCGATGACCCGAACGGGCGTCGTCTACCGCAGTGATGCGCCGCACACCGGCGATCGCGCCCCGGATGGCATGCCGAGCTGGCCGCCGAAGGTGGTGGTCGACCTGCGCGATTCGTGGGAGACGGAGGGCAAGCAGCACCCGCTGGCGGAGGTCGCGGAGGTGCGCCACATCCCGCTGCTGGAGGACCTCGACGAGGTCGAGCTCGAGCTCGACGACTCGGCGCACGACCTGACCAAGCTCTACCAGACGATCCTGCAGGGAGCCTCGAAGAAGCTGGTCGAGGTGTTCCGCATCGCGCTGGAAGCCGACGGCCCGGTCCTGATCCACTGCGCTGCGGGCAAGGACCGCACCGGGGTGTCGGCGGCCATGCTGCTGAGCGCGGTGGGGGTCCGCGAAGACGCGATCGTGGCCGACTACGCCCGCACCGACCAGAACATGTTCGGGGTCCTCAAGCGCCTGGACGCGGCCCCGGTCCTCCCGCCAGGTGTGGACGAGGAAGTGGTCCGAGAGCTCATGTCGACTCCCACCGAGGCGATCGAAAGCGTCCTGGCGACCTTCGCCGCCCACGAAGGCGGAGCGGCGGGCTGGCTCCGATCCCACGGAGCCACGGAACAAGAGCTGACCCGCTGGCGCCACAAGTTCACCCCGAAGCCCTGACCGCACCAAGACGAACGGCCTGTTCACCTCGAAGCACGAGGTGAACAGGCCGTTCGCACAAACCCAGCGCGACCCTCAGAACGTCGAGCCGAGGGCCCGCCCAAGTAAGGGTCGGGAGGTCGGACCCGTCCAAACGACGACCCCGGCCTCCCGGAGAAAGCGGCGGAAACCCACCGCGAAGCCAAAGAACAAAACCCCCAAGCCCAAAAACCCTGCCCCCACCACCCCAAAAGGTCAACAAGCCAACCGGGTCAACAACAAAACCTCGGGCGGACCAACCCCCAACCCCTGGGCGTCCCACGGACCAGTGGGCGCCCCACGGACCAGACCGAACAAGGGCTGGTCCGTGAGCAGGGTGGGGAACGCCAGGAGGGCGAGGAGCCCTCCTGAACGTCACCACCGCACCGTGGGGGTCTGCGGGGGCTCGGCCCCCGCAACATCATTGGAGGGGCGGTGGTGGCCTGTGCTTTCCGCAGGCACACGTCACCCGCACCCGCCCCCTCAACTCGCGTAGGCGCGCAGGCGGTCGGCGCGGTCGCCCTGCCGGAGCTTGGACATGACCTCGCGCTCGATCTGCCGGACCCGCTCGCGGGACAGGCCGAACGCCTTGCCGATCTGGTCCAGGGTGCGCGGCTGGCCGTCGTCGAGGCCGTAGCGCATCCGGATCACCGACTGCTCGCGCTCTTCCAGGGTGGCCAGCACGCGGCGCAGGTCGTCCTGCAGGAAGCCGGAGATCACCGCGTTCTCGGCGTCGGCGGATTCGGCGTCCTCGATGAAGTCACCGAGCGGCGCGTCCTCCTCGGCACCGACCGGCATGTCCAGGCTGACCGGGTCGCGGGAGTGGTCCATCAGGTCGAGGATCTTCTCCACCGGGATGCCGGCCTCTTCGGACAGCTCGTCGTCGGTGGCTTCCCGGCCGAGCTTCTGGTGCAGGTCGCGCTTGATGCGGGCCAGCTTGTTGACCTGCTCGACCAGGTGGACGGGCAGGCGGATGGTGCGGCTCTGGTCGGCCATGCCGCGGGTGATGGCCTGCCGGATCCACCAGGTGGCGTAGGTGGAGAACTTGAAGCCCTTGGTGTAGTCGAACTTCTCGACCGCACGGATCAGGCCCAGGTTGCCCTCCTGGATGAGGTCCAGCAGCGGCATGCCGCGACCGGTGTAGCGCTTGGCGAGGCTGACCACCAGGCGGAGGTTGGCCTCCATCAGGTGGTTCTTGGCTCGACGACCGTCCCGGACCACGGCGTTGAGGTCGGAGCGCCGCTCGGGGGAGAGGTTGTTGCTGGTTTCCAGCAGGTGCTTGGCGAACACCCCGGCCTCGATGCGCTTGGCGAGGTCGACCTCTTCCTGTGCGGTGAGCAGCGCGGTTCGCCCGATGCCGTTGAGGTAGACGCGCACCAGGTCAGCCGATGGGCCCTGGGTGTCCAGGTCTTCGGCAACTGCGACGTCTGGCTTGGTGGTCTGCGGGACGGTCATGAGCTCCCTCCCTGACGGGCTGGCTTGGCTGGAGCAATTCACACCTGCGCGCCGTTGCGCGGTGCGTTTGACGCGTACGCTCGTTGGTACGGGCTTGCGCGTCGACGTCTCCTCCGGGTGTTGTCGATCAGTGCGGGGCACCTCTCGGCATGGCCGTCGAAGCTTCGTTACCTGGAAAACGACCGGCGTGCCGAATTCGTTCCCGAAGTTCTCGATTGGGAGACGTCATGGCGGTCACATCCGTTGCGCCACCAAGTCTGAGGATTTCCTGAGAATCCTCGTTACATTTACACCTCGACCAAAAGTGTGAATGGCCCGTCGTTGACGCTCTCCACCGACATCATCGCCCCGAAGGTCCCCGTGGACACCCGCGCGCCGCGCTCCCGCAGCTCCGCCACGACCGCCTCCACCAGCGGTTCGGCGTGCTCCGGGCTGGCTGCCTCGGTCCACGACGGGCGGCGTCCCTTGCGGGTCGAGCCGTACAGCGTGAACTGGCTTACGACGAGCAGCGGTGCCCCGGTCGTGGCGCAGGACTCCTCGTCGCGCAGCGCGCGAATCTCGTGCAGTTTGCGCGCCATTTTGACGACTTCTTCACGCCCGTCGGAATGCGTCACACCCAATAGCACTAACAGCCCGGGCTCTTCGATCTTGCCGACGACGACGCCATCGACCGTTACCGAGGCCCGAGTGACCCGAGTGGCGATTGCCCTCATTGCGCACCACCCGCCCATTCCGCCGGAACGAGCATTCCGTGCCGGATGAGCTCGCGCACCACGGGCAGCGCGGCGCGGGTCAGTTCCTCGGAGTCCTCGCCGAATCCCATCGCGAGCAGTTCGATCAGCTCCTCCAGCGGCAGCGCGCCCCGGCACCCGGCGAGCAGCCGCACGCCGAGCTCGTCGACCTCGTGCTGCCAGCCCGGGCCGTCGGTGCGGTGCAGGCGGTGCACCAGCGGGCTCCAGCCCTCGTCGCCGGGCGCGGACACCTGCTCCAGCACGGTGCTGTCCGCGGTGATCAGGCGTGCGGCCAGCAGCCCGTCGTTCGAGCCGTGCGCGCGCAGCCAGTCGACGCGCCGCAGCCACTGGTCCGACTCCGGGCCCAGCGGGTCCTCGAAGGCGTGCCGCAGGTCCTCGCAGACGACCTCGCCGCGCTCGGCGTCGGTGCGGCGAAGGGTGACGAACCCGAACCCGATGCCGAGCACGCCGTTGTCCTCGAACCAGTCCAGCCACTCGCCGGCCTTCTGCTGGCCCGCGGGTGAGCGCAGGTCGTAGCCCGCGTCGCGCAGCCAGGTGCCGACGTACAGCGCCGGGTCGGCGACGTCGCGCTGCACGAACCAGGCGTCCACCCCGGCGCCCGGCGGCAGCCACCGGGACACGCGGTCCTCCCAGTCCTCGCCTTCGCGGTGCACCCAGGACGCCAGCAGCTGCCCGGTGCCGCCCTCGTTGAGGAAGGAGGGCAGCTGGCGCACCACCAGCGCGCTCGCGTCGTCACCGGCCAGGCCGGAGTCCCGGTAGGTGAAGTCGGTGCGCGGCGGCCCCACCACGAACGGCGGGTTGCACACCACCATGTCGAAGCGGCGCCCGCGCACCGGCTCGAACCACTCGCCCTCGGCGAGCTCGACGTCGAGCTCGTTGAGCCGGAACGTCGCGTCGGCCAGCGCCAACGCCCGCTTCGAGACATCGGTCGCGGTGATCCGCTGAGCGTGCTTGCTCGCGTGCAGGGCCTGCACACCGCAGCCGGTGCCCAGGTCGAGCACCGAGCCGACCTCCCGCCGCGAGGTGGCCCGGACCAGGCTCAGCGAAGCGTGCCCGATGCCGAGCACGTGGTCCGGCTCGACCGGGCGCCCGCCGCGCAGCTCCGAGTCCAGGTCGGACATCACCCACCACGAGTCGTCGCCGACGCCGTGCGGGCGGACGTCGAGCCCGGCGCGCACCCGGTCGCCGTCGGCGACGACGATCCCGGCGGCCTGCGCTTCGGCCAGCGGCAGCGGCGCGAAAGCGGCCTCGACGGCGGCCTGCGGCTCGGCCTGGCCGAGCAGGAACAGGCGGATGAGGGTGCCGAGCGGCCCGCCGTCGGCAGTGGCGCGCAGCGCGGGCACCAGCTCGCCGCGCCCGAGGGAGATGTGCGCTTCCGGGCCGAGCAGTTCGACGACGCCGTCGGCGTCGTATCCAGCGGCGCGAAACGCGTCGCGAAGTCGGTCGATGCGGTCGTGGGACAGATCTGGAATCACGCCCCGAATCCTCACACGCCCGCCGAACGGCGCATCCGCCCGCCGAACGGCGCATCCGCCCGCCGAACGATGAGCTCAGCCCGCCAGGACGCGTTCCAAGGTGCGCCTGCCCAGCAGGCTCATGGTCGGGTTGCTCTCGACGTAGTACCAGACCAGGCCCATGGCCTGCACGAACGCCCACGCCTTGCCGCGCTCCCACTCGAGGTGGCCGCAGCCGAGCTCGTCGCGCAGCGCCTGCCGCGGTTCCCCGTCGAGCAGGTGCCAGGCCGCGACGAGGTCCAGCGCGGGATCGGCCGGCCCCAGCCCGCCGACGTCGATGATCCCGGCCAGCCGCCCGCGGGACACGAGCACGTTGCCGGGAATCAGGTCGCCGTGCGTCATCACATCGGGCGAATCGCGGGGCAGCTCTCGCAGGGCTTCCCACACCTGCCGGAGCCGCGCGACGTCGAGGAGTCCGACGCTGTTGCCGAAGCAGGTCTCCAGCCACGCGTCGTGCGATCGCAGGTCGCCGCCCCGGCCGTCCCCGGAGAACGTCCGCCCGCGCGTGTCGATCGACCGAACACCGCGGATGAACTCGCCCAGGTCACGTGCGAAAGCGACCGATTCGCGCGGATCTTCCTCGGTGGCCACGACCCCGGGCAGCCAGCTCTGCACCGACCACGGAAGCGGATACCCGGCCCCGGGCTCGCCGAACGCGACCGGCTCAGGAGTGCGGAACCGCGTGCGCCCGAACAGCTCACGAGCTGCGGAGGCCTCTTCCTCCCGCTTCCGCCGCACAGATTCGACGTCTCCGGGCTCCAACGGAAACCGAGCCGCGAAGTCCTCGCCGATGCGGAAGATCGCGTTGACGGTCCCCTCCGAAGCGAGCTCCCGGATGGGCAACCCGCACCACTCGGGGAACTGCTCATCAACCAACTCGCGCACCATCTCCGGTGACACGGTCAACTGGTCGGCGTGCATCTCCACGTCGGCAGCGTCACACGTGCCGATCTTCGACCGCAAAGCGTTTTCGGTCGTGCGCGTGCCGCACCGGCGATGCGAACTTCAGCTGTCGGCGCCCGTGCAGGCGGCGATCTGCTGCCGCGGCCCGTGCTGGCTCCCGATCACAGCTGATCCGCGGGGATCTCGTAGATGATCTCCAAGCCGTCCTCTTCGTCCCACTGGTCTCCGACCTCGATGAAGCCGTACTGGGACGCCAACCGGTAGGACGCCGTGTTGTCCGGGCTGATGGTGACCCGGACCGTGCGCACTCCTGGCTCCCGGGCAGCGCGCTCGAGGAGGGATTCCAGCGCTGCGCGGGCGTAACCGCGCCGGCGGTGCGCGGGATCGACCGCGTAACCGATCTCCACCAACCCCGATGCGTCCGGAGGTCCGTGGTAGCCGGCGTGGCCGACCGCCAGCTGACGCTGCTCGTCCCAGATGACTCCGGTCACCCACCCGGCGCTGGCGGGATCCTCCTCGGCCTGCTCGCCGCGCATCAACCACACCCCGCGCCAGTCCGGGTCGGTGAAGTGGGTGGTGAGGGGCACTGGGCTGACAGCGTTCGCCGCAGCCAGATCCCCGGCGGCCAGTGCCTGGAACACGGGGCCGCTCAGGTGCACGATCCGAACGTCAGGCTTGCGGTGCTGCTCGGGAGTGGGTTCGTCGGTCATCGCGAAAGACTTCCAGCCGGACGCCGGGAAGCGCACCTGATTTTCGGATGCTTCGGCGGGTCCCAGCGGCCGGGCGTCGGGCGGGCCGGGTTTCTGGCGAAAAGCGCTTTGCACAGGCGTCCCGGTGCGGCAATCTTCACCGCGGTCCCGCTGCATTCGGTCGTGGAAGGTCGCGATGTTCTCGATTTCCCTGGGTGACGACGGCGCTGAGCTCCGCCCGCTGGAGCCGTGGTCGGCGGAGGAGTTCCTGGCCCACATGAACCGGGGGAGGGAATTCATCGGTCAGCACATCGGGCTGGCTGACATGGTCACCGATCTGGATTCGAGCCGCTCGTTCCTCCAGCAGTACGCGGCGAAGGCCGCGGCCGACACCGCGCGGATCTACGGGATCTGGGTGCAGGACCAGCTGGTCGGCGGTGTTCTCTTCCGGACGATGGACGTCCCGCGCGGCATCGCCGAGGCGGGCTGCTGGCTGGAGCCGTCGGCGGCGGGCCGGGGACTGGTCACCAGGGCGGCGCAGGTGATCATCGACTGGGCCGTGGAGGAGCGCGGCATCCACCGGGTGGAGTGGCGCGTCTCGGCGGCGAACCAGGCCAGCATCGCGGTGGCCAAGCGGCTGGGCATGGTCAAGGACGGCACGCTCCGCGGAGCCGGCCTGCACCGCGGTGAACGGCAGGACCTGGAGATCTGGTCCGTCCTGGCCCCGGAGTGGCGGGCGAGCAAGCAGGAGCGCTAGCCGGCATCGGATGGTTGCAGCCGGTCGGCGGGGACCTCGTAGATGATCTCCAAGCGTTTTTCGATCGGTTGCGCACCGGCGCCTCTATGCCGAGCGCACCTCTCAGCGCGCATTGGTTTCTTGCGTCGGCTCACCTATCGCTTCTTCTCGGCGTCGAAGAGCTGACTGATGCGCAGGTGGAGTGAACTCGAGGGCGGCGGCGTTTTCGGCTGCCTCGGCTTCGGTCGCTTCGGTTTCATCGTCGGCGACCTGAGCGCGGATGGCGTCGTGTCGCGTACGGCGAGCTGTCTCGGCTCTCCTTGCGAAGGAGGCTTGGTGGAGTGGCGTGCGACGATGTAGCCATGCCGAAGAAGCTCAACCTGACCGGCGATGCCGAGGCCGACAAGCTGCTCAGCGACGACCCGTTCGCGCTGCTCACCGGGATGCTGCTCGATCAGCAGGTGGCGATGGAGGTCGCGTTCGCCGGGCCGAAGAAGATCGCCGAGCGGATGGGCGGGTTCGACGTCACCAAGATCGCCGAGTCTGACTTGGACGAGTTCGTCGAGCTGTGCGTGCAGAAGCCGGCGATCCACCGGTACGGCGGTTCGATGGGCAAGCGGGTGCACGCGCTGGCCCAGTACGTCGTCGAGCACTACGACGGCCGGACCGAGGCGATCTGGACCGAGGGCGACCCGGACGGCAAGGAAGTGCTGAAGCGGCTCAAGGCGCTGCCGGGCTACGGCGACCAGAAGGCGCGGATCTTCCTCGCGCTGCTGGGCAAGCAGCGGGGCGTCGAACCCACCGGGTGGCGCGAGGCCGCCGGGGGTTACGGGGAGGAAGGCTCCCGCCGATCGATCGCCGACGTCGTCGACGAGCAGACCCTCAACGAGGTCCGGGCCTGGAAGAAGGAGCAGAAGGCCGCCGCCAAGGCCGCCAAGGGCTGATCGAAAACCGGTCGACGTCGGGTCGCCCGGGCGGTTAGCGTTGGCCCGTGGTGGACGAGCAGCGGTTGGTGCGGGTTTCGAAGTACCTGGCCAAGCACCTGCGGCACCAGCCGGAACGCATCGGCGTCGAGCTCGACGCGAACGGCTGGGTGGACGTCGAGGTGCTGCTCGCCGCCGCTGCCGCGCACCGGTTCCCGATCTCGCGGGCGGAGCTGGCCGAGGTCGTCGCGAGCAACGACAAGCAGCGCTACGTGATCGACGGCGACCGGATCCGGGCCAGCCAGGGGCATTCGGTCCAGGTCGACCTCGACCTGCCGGTCGCCGAGCCGCCCGCGTTCCTGTTCCACGGCACCGTCGGCCGCAGCCTCGCCGCGATCAAGCAGGAGGGGTTGCGGCCGATGGGGCGCCAGGACGTGCACCTGTCGACCGACCGGGAGACGGCGCAGCGGGTGGGTGCGCGGCGCGGCAAGCCCGTGGTCCTGGTGATCAGGGTGGGCGAGATGCACCGGGCCGGACACGAGTTCCGGGTCAGCGCGAACGGGGTCTGGCTGACGGCGCACGTCGCGCCGTCGTTCATCGACTTCCAGTGACCCGTGAGCACATTGTGTCGCCATGGCACCACTAAGTGCTCACGGGTGCGTTCTCAGGCCGCCGCTGCGCCCGGGCGCTGGTACCGGTCGACGTACTCCTGGTCGGAGAGCTCCGCGATGGCGTACATGATCTCGTCGGTGATCGAGCGCAGGACCGGCAGCGAGCTGTCCAGACCGGCGTAGCGGCGGAAGTCCAGCGGGTCGCCGAAGCGCACCGAGACCGGGTGCAGGCGCGGGATCTTCTTGCCGCGCGGCTGGAGCTTGTCGGTGCCGGTCAGCGCCACCGGCACCACCGGCGCCCCGGTGCTCAGCGCGAGCCGGGCGACACCGGTGCGGCCCCGGTACAGGCGGCCGTCGGGGGAGCGGGTGCCCTCGGGGTGGATGCCGAACGCGCCGCCGTCGAGCAGCACCTGCTCCGCGGCGTCCAGCGCTTCCTTCGCGGCGCGGCCCTTGCCCCGGTCCACCGGAATCGCGCCCAGCGAGCTGAACAGCCACTTCGTCAGCGCGCCCTTGGCGCCGCTGCCGTTGAAGTACTCGGCCTTGGCCAGGAACGCGACCGGGCGGGGCAGGACCAGCGGGACGATGAAGCTGTCGAGCACGGCGAGGTGGTTCGGCGCCAGGATCACCGGACCGGTGGTCGGAACCTTGTCCGCGTCGATCACCTTCGGCCGGTAGACCGTCCGCGCGACCGCGCCGACGACCCGCTTGCTCACCGCGTACAGCATTCACCCTCCACGACTCGGATCCCGCTCGAATCTAACCCCTGGAGGTTTCGCGCGTGCGGCGTGCTGGTCAACCTCGGGGGCGAGCCGTGAATTCCGCGCGGCACCCAGGGTGTTGGCGGCGGCGATCGAGTGGGAGCATGGACGGTGGAGGTAGCGCCGTGAACAGTTCACATCGTGACGACTCCCCGGTGCTGATCACCGAGGCCAAGCCGTCCTTGGACGACGAGCAGGCGACGCGTCGCCGCAGGTACGCGATCATGATGGCCAGCCGGATCCCGTGTCTCGTGCTGGCGGCAGTGGTGTTCCAGGTGTGGCAGTTGTGGTGGCTGTCACTGATCATCCTGGCGATCTCCATCCCGCTGCCGTGGATGGCGGTGCTCATCGCCAACGACAAGCCGGCGAAGAAGAGCGAGAAGGTGAACCGGTTCCGCCGTTCGCACCACGCCCTGGAGTCCCGGCAGCACCAGGTGATCGACAGCTGACGCGGCCCCGTGCGAACCGGCCTCCGGAAGCCGCCGGGCGCGGTCCGGAACCATTCGCATCCGTCGTGGGGCATCATTGGGGCATGAGCACGATGACGCTGCCGGAGACCGACACCCGGACCGAGACCACTGATCAGACCAGTGACGACCGGCCGGAGATGTTCCACTACGTGCAGAAGAACAAGATCGCCGAGAGCGCGGTCATGGGCACGCACGTGGTGGCGCTGTGCGGTGAGGTCTTCCCGGTCACCAAGTCGCCGAAGCCGGGGTCGCCGGTCTGCCCGGACTGCAAGGAGATCTTCGAGTCCCTCCCGCCCGGCTCGGACGAGTGACTTCCGACTGCGGCCGCGCGGTGGCTTAGCCGCCGCGCGGTTCGGTCTGCTTCCGCGGCTTCGGCAGCGGAATGCCGTTGCGCGGTAGTTCCACCGTCTCGCCCTTCTCGGGCTTCTCCGGCGCCTTGGGCTCCGCCGGCTTCTCCGGCGCCTCGGGCTCCGCAGGCTCCTCCGGCGCGCTCTCCTCGTCCGAGGTCTGGCCGTTGCGCCACGCGCGATAGCCCTCTTCGGTGTGCATGCGCTGCGCGAGGCGCTTCATCTCCAGCCGTCGCCACCGGCGGCGCTCCCGGCGCGTCATCTTCGCCGGGTACATCTCCTGGATCGCGTTGTTGAACTGGGCGCCCATGATGATCGCCAGACCGATGAAGAACGCGAACAGCAGGAACGCGATCGGGGTCGCCAGCGCGCCGTAGGTGTAGCCGGTGCTGGTGACCCAGGTGATGTAGAGCCGCAGGCCGATGCTCGAGCACAGGAACAGCAGCATCGCCAGCAGCGCGCCCGGCAGGCCGCGGTGCCAGGGCAGCTTGCGCGGCACCGCCACCTTGTACAGCGTGGCCAGCGCCACGACCAGCCCGATCGCCGTCGCCGGGTAGTAGAAGATCTGGATCAGCCAGGCGATGTCGTCCTGGTAGTCGCGCGGGAAGACCGTCGGCAGCCAGTCCGGGCCCAGCGCGATGATCGGCAGCCCGACCACCGCGAGCACCAGGCACACCAGGTACAGCAGCAGCGCGAAGATCCGCTGCCAGATGCTGTTGCGCACCAGGTACTGGTTGTAGGCCATGGTGATCGAGTCGACCAGCGACGCCAGCGCGGACGAGCCCGCCCACAGCGACAGCAGGAAGCCGACCGAGACGATCTCGCCCTTCCCCTTGGTCAGGATGTCGGCGACCGTCGGGCCGATGATCTGGTCCACCACGTTCTGGGTGAACACGGTTCGGGAGAAGGCCAGGATCTTGTCGTGCACCGCGTCGACGACCGACGGTCCGAACCAGTCCCCGAGGAAGCCCAGGCTGCCCAGCAGACCCAGCAGCAGCGGCGGCATCGACAGCGTCTGCCAGAACGCGGCGGCCGCCGACTCGGAGAAGATGTTGTCCCACCACGCCTTGTCCAGGGTGCGCGCGATCAAGCGCAGTGGTCCACGTCGCACCGGGGCATCCCGCGGTGCGGTGGCTGCACTGCGTCCCCGGCTGTCTGGCGAACTCGGCGAACCCATGGCACCCATAAGGATGCTGCATCGGTCCGGCCGATGAGCGCCCACCCGGAAAAACGGTGTGTCGCATTCGTCTCCACGGCCGTCCCGGTGAAGATCGAGGCGCGAAGGTAAGCTGCACGACGGCCCGCAGCGAGTCGACGAACTCCAGTTCGCGGGCGTTCGCAGGGCGTTGCCACGGCTCGCCCTCGCCATTCAGGTATGGGGAGACCTAGGAAGGAGCGGCGAGCCGGCGTGTCCGAAGCGCAACTCGACAATCCAGTCCGATCCGTGCTCAGCGACCCCTCGCAGACTTCTTCTCGGCCACTGCGCGCCTGGCAGCGCAGAGCGCTCACCAAGTACTTGTCGACCAAACCGCAGGACTTCCTGGCGGTCGCGACGCCGGGCGCGGGCAAGACGACCTTCGGACTCCGGGTCGCGGCGGAGCTGCTGGCGGACCGGACGGTCGAGGCGGTCACGGTCGTCGCCCCCACCGAGCACCTCAAGCACCAGTGGGCGTTGGCGGCGGCGGGTGCGGGCATCGCGCTGGACTCGAACTTCCGCAACGCCGACGGCATCACCTCCAGCGACTACCAGGGCGTCGTCGTCACCTACGCGCAGGTCGCGGCGCACGAGGCCCTGCACCGGGTGCGCACCGAGCGCCGCAAGACGCTGGTGATACTCGACGAGGTGCACCACGCGGGCGACGCGAAGTCCTGGGGCGACGCGATCCGCGAGGCCTTCACCCCGGCCGTGCGGCGGCTGGCGCTGACCGGTACGCCGTTCCGGAGCGACGACTCGCCGATCCCGTTCATCGGCTACGAGCCCGACGCCGACGGTTCGCTGCGCAGCCGCGCCGACCACTCCTACGGCTACTCGGACGCGCTCAACGACGGCGTGGTCCGGCCGGTGGTCTTCCTGGCCTACTCCGGCGAGGCGCGGTGGCGCACCAGCGCCGGTGACGAGTTCAGCGCCCGGCTCGGCGAGCCGCTGACGGCCGAGCAGACCGCCCGCGCCTGGCGAACCGCCCTGGACCCGGCGGGGGAGTGGATCCCGTCCGTGCTGCGGGCCGCGGACACGCGGTTGGCGCAGCTGCGCAAGGGCGGCGTGCCCGACGCCGGCGGTCTGGTGATCGCCACCGACCACGTCACCGCCAAGGCCTACGCCAAGACCCTGCACAAGCTCACCGGCGACGAGCCGGTGGTGGTGCTCTCCGACGACCCGCAGGCCTCCGGCCGGATCGCCGAGTTCGCCGAGTCCGACGACCGGTGGATGGTCGCGGTCCGAATGGTGAGCGAAGGCGTCGACGTGCCGCGGCTGGCCGTCGGCGTGTACGCCACCAGCGCTTCGACCCCGCTGTTCTTCGCCCAGGCCATCGGCCGCTTCGTGCGGTCCCGGAAGCCGGGGGAGACGGCCAGCGTCTTCCTGCCCAGCGTGCCGGTGCTGCTGGAGCTGGCCAGCCAGCTGGAAGCCCAGCGCGACCACGTCCTGGGCAAGCCGCACCGGGAGAAGGACGGCTGGGACGACGAGCTGCTCGCCCAGGCCAACCGCAAGGAGGACGAGCCCGGCGAGGAGGAGAAGTCGTTCACCTCGCTCGGCGCCGATGCCGAGCTGGACCAGGTGATCTACGACGGCTCGTCGTTCGGCACCGCGGCCTTCAGCACCTCCGAGGAGGAGCAGGACTACCTCGGCCTGCCGGGCCTGCTGGAACCCGACCAGATGCGGGCGCTGCTGCGCCAGCGCCAGTCCCAGCAGCTCGAGGACGTCGCCAAGCGGGAGGCCAGCGCGAAGGCGGCGAAGGCCGCCGAGCAGGCCGAGCAGCGCGCGAACGCGAAGCCGCAGAGCGTGCAGGAACGGCTGGCGAAGCTCCGCAAGGAGCTGAACACCCTGGTGTCGCTGCACCACCACCGGACCCGCAAGCCGCACGGCAAGATCTACAACGAGCTGCAGAAGTCCTGCGGAGGCCCGCCGACCGCGATGGCCACGGTCGAACAGCTCGAGGAGCGGATCGCCACCCTCCGCTCCTGGTGACGAGCAGTTTCAATTGAAACTGCGCCCAGGGTTCTGCGGTTTCAATTGAAACTGCGAAGTGGCCCGTTCGGCGCAGCGTGCTGCCGTGACCGGTCTCTTAGGGTCGGCGCATGGGTTTCGACGTGGAGAAGGTCCGGGCGCAGTACCCGGCGCTGGCGGACGGCAGGGCGTGGCTGGACGGCGCGGCGGGCACCCAGGTGCCGCAGCCGGTGATCGACGCCGTCAGCGATGCTTACCGGATCGGGATGTCCAACGTGGGCGGGCCGTACGAGTCCAGCCGCCGCGCCGGCGGCGTCGTCGCCGAGGCCCGAGCGGCCGTGGCCGACCTGGTCGGGGCGCCCGATCCGGCGTGCGTGGTGTTCGGCCCGAGCATGACCGCCCTGACCTACCGGTTCGCCGCCGCGCTGGCCGATGGCTGGCGGCCCGGCGACGAGGTCGTGGTGACCCAGCTGGACCACGACGCCAACGTCCGGCCGTGGGTCCAGCACGCGCAGCGCGCGGGCGCGACGGTGCGCGTGGCCGAGCTGGACCCGGCGACCGGCGAACTGCCCGCGCAGCGCGTCACCGACCTGATCGGCGAACGCACCAAACTGGTCGCGGTCACCGCGGCGTCCAACGTGCTGGGCACCATGCCGGAGCTGCGGACGATCACCGACCGAGCCCGCCAGGTGGGCGCGATCTCCTACGTCGACGGCGTGCAGCACTGCCCGCACGCCCACGTGCAGCTCGCGGAGCTGGGCGCGGACCTCTACGCGACCAGCGCGTACAAGTGGGCGGGACCGCACCTGGCCGCGGTGGTGGCAGGGGACGCGTGGACGTTGGAGAACCTGCACCCGGACAAGCTCAAGCCGTCGCCGGACACCTCGCCGGACCGCTTCGAGCTCGGCACCAACCCGTTCGCCGCCATGGCTGGTGTCGTCGCCGCGGTGGAGCACCTGGCCGAGCTCGACGCCGACGCCGACGGCAGCCGGGCCGAGCGCCTGGCGGTCTCCCGCCGCGCGGTGCTGGCTCACGAAGACGCGCTGGCGAGGACGCTGTTCGACGGGATCGCGGCGTTGGACGGCGTGGTGCGCTACGGCGCTCCGCAGGGCCCGTGCACGCCCACCGCTTTCTTCGGGCTGCGAGACCTGGAGCCGTCGGCGGTGGCTGAACGGCTGGCCGAGCGGGGCCTCAACGTCTCCCACGGCCACTCCTACGCCTGGGAGGTGGTGCACGCGCTCGGCATCGGCCCGAAGGGCGGCGTGCGCGCGAGCCTGTCGCACTACACGAACGAGTCCGACGTCCGACGCCTCCTCGACGCCCTCGGCGACCTCACCGCCTGACCGGACCGCGAAAAGACCGTGCCCCCGCAGGAAGCCCTGCGGGGGCACGGTCATCTCGTCTTGCGGGTGGTTTACTGCTCGCCCTGCTGGAGGTCGGCCTGCACCTCGCGCAGTCCGTCCTCGTACGCGCGGGCGTGGTGCCCGCAGAACAGAAGCTCGCTACCGGATGGCAATACGGCGCGAAGCTTGGCAGCGGCCCCGCAGCGGTCGCAGCGGTCGGCGGCGGTCAGCTCGGGGCGGGTGAGCGTTCCCGGCATAGTGATCTCCCTCCGTCCCGGCGTCGGTGTGATCCGACGCCCTCGATCCTGCTACGACCACCGGTGGCCCACTGGCTGCGGGGTCGGTGCTCGTTGCCTCCACTCTTCCAGACGCTCGGGCACTAGTCAGTGTTCCCGCGCCGACCGGCGACGGTCGTCACCATGAAGCACCCGGTTGCAGCAGCGCTGTTCGCGGAACGTGATCGAATCCGCGAAAACCCTTGTGACAAGGGAAAATGCGGTTCCAGTTGCGATCACCGGAGATGTCCGGTGTGGATCTTATTCCGGACATTCGGTGTTTCAGATCACAGACCGGACGGCCATCGGTGAACGCCGTTTCCGCTGGAAGCGAACAGCGAATCTCACGAGTTGGACCGCTCCCGCCGCTGAACGGAGGCCGAACCCGTCGCGAAGAGCGGCCAGAACCATCGACCGAACGGTCGAAGTCCGGGATGCGCCGTCGCAGGCGCCGCTGAGCGCTCGTCCCCGGAAATGGAGAATGCCGCCGCCCGCGGAGTGCGGGCAGCGGCATTCTTCGAGCAGAACCTCAGTCCAGGTAGTCGCGGAGCACCTGGGAGCGCGACGGGTGGCGCAGCTTCGACATCGTCTTCGACTCGATCTGCCGGATGCGCTCGCGGGTCACGCCGTAGACCTGGCCGATCTCGTCCAGCGTCCGCGGCTGGCCGTCGGTCAGGCCGAAGCGCAGGCGGACCACGCCGGCCTCGCGCTCGGACAGCGTCGCCAGCACCGACTGCAGCTGGTCCTGCAGCAGCGTGAACGACACGGCGTCGACCGCGACGACGGCCTCGGAGTCCTCGATGAAGTCGCCGAGCTGGCTGTCGCCCTCGTCGCCGATGGTCTGGTCCAGGGAAATCGGCTCCCGGGCGTACTGCTGGATCTCCAGCACCTTCTCCGGGGTGATGTCCATTTCCTTGGCGAGCTCTTCGGGCGTGGGCTCGCGGCCCAGGTCCTGCAGCAGCTCGCGCTGGATGCGACCGAGCTTGTTGATCACCTCGACCATGTGCACCGGGATGCGGATGGTGCGGGCCTGGTCGGCCATGGCGCGGGTGATCGCCTGGCGGATCCACCACGTCGCGTAGGTGGAGAACTTGTAGCCCTTGGTGTAGTCGAACTTCTCCACCGCGCGGATCAGACCGAGGTTGCCCTCCTGGATCAGGTCCAGGAACGCCATGCCGCGGCCGGTGTAGCGCTTGGCGAGGCTGACCACGAGTCGGAGGTTCGCCTCCAGCAGGTGGTTCTTGGCGCGCTCGCCGTCCCGCACGATCCAGCGCAGGTCGCGCCGCATCTGGGTGGTGAGCTGCTCGCCGGACTCCTCGATCTGCCGGATGCGCTCGGCGCCGTAGAGGCCGGCCTCGATGCGCTTGGCGAGCTCGACCTCTTCCTCGGCGTTGAGCAGAGCGACCTTGCCGATCTGCTTCAGGTACGCGCGCACCGAGTCGGCGGAAGCGGTCAGCTCGGCGTCCTTGCGCGCCTGGCGCAGCGCCTCGGACTCCTCCTCGTCCCAGACGAAGTCGCCGGACTCCTTGGAGTTCTCGTCCGGAACCGGCTCCTCCGGGATCTCCACCTCGACTTCGGCGAGGTCGGCGACGTCCGGGGAGGTCAGGTCGGTCTCGATCGGTTCGTCGATCTCCATGCCCTCGCCGCTGCCCTTGGCGGAAGCCGACTTGGTCGACTTCTTGGCCGGGGCCTTGGCGCCCTTCTTGGCCGCCGCCGTCTTCGGGGCGGCCTTGCGGGTCGTCGACTTCGCACCCGTCGAGCTCTTGGTGCTCTTCCGCGCGGCGGTGGACTTCGTCTGGTCGTCAGACGAAGCAGCCGCCTCCGAAGCTGGGGTGGCCTGGGACTGGCCCGACTCGGACTGGGCGCCGCCGGTTGCGGCGGAGCTGGAGCGTCGGGTTGCGGTTTCTGCGGCTGCCACGTACGCCCTTTCGCGACGGTCGATCAGGGCTGGCCGGAGGGCGCGAAACCTCGGCCGCCAAAGGTCGGGGAACAACCCACCGGACTCCAGTCCCCGCGCGGAAGGGGAGAACACCAGGTGAAACCGGTGCTTTCTCCTTGCGGAAGGGCCTCGAACCAAGTGGGCCGTGTTCCATTGTAACTGCGATCCGGGGGTGCGGTTCCGCTGCAAGGCGCAGTCCGCGCGTCCCGGCGTGTGCTAGATGGTCCCCGGGTCAGGCGTTGCTGCTGGTAGCAGCGGTGGCGGCGCCGACGATGCCCGCGTCGTTGCGCAGCGACGCGGCCACGACCGGGGTGCGCGTCTCCAGCAGCGGAATCCACTTGTGACCCTTCCTGCTGACCCCGCCGCCGGCGATGATCAGGTCCGGCCACAGGAACTGCTCGAGGCCCTGGATGTAGCGGCTGACCCGCGGGGCCCACTCCGGGTAGCTCAGGTCCAGGTTGTCCTTGACCGAGGCGGCCGCTTCGGACTCCGCGTCGTGGCCGTCGACCTCGATGTGCCCGAACTCGGTGTTGGGCACCAGCTTCCCGTCGATGAACATGGCGCTGCCGATCCCGGTCCCGAAGGTCAGCACCACGACCAGCCCGCGGTGCCCGGCGCCGGCGCCGGCGCGTATCTCGGCGATCCCGGCGGCGTCGGCGTCGTTGAGCACCAGGACGTCCTCGCGGGCGCGGCCGAGCCGCTCGGCGAACAGCGCCTGCGCGTCGGTGCCGATCCAGCCCTTGTCGACGTTCGCCGCGGTGAGCGCGGTGCCGTCCTTGATGACGCACGGGAGGGTGATGCCGACCGGGCCCGTCCAGGAGAACTTGTCGACGATCTCGGCGACGGCGTCGGCCACCGCGGACGGGGTCGAGGGCTGCGGGGTCGGGATCCGCATCCGCTCCTCGGCCAGCACGCCGCCTTCGATGTCGACCGGACATCCCTTGATGCCGGACCCGCCGATATCCACGCCGAAACCGCGGGCAGTCCCCATGGCTGATCCTTCCTATTCGATTCAGACCGAGGTGTGCAGACCTTAACCGGGTTGTGTTGCGATGTGGGCGTGGGATTGGCAACTGAGGTAGATGCAATGGCGTTGCGCGAGGTCGCGGTGCAGATCGCGATCGACGCGGCCAAATTGGCCCGTACTGTGCGTGACGAAGCAGTCACCGGTGGTGTTGACACGAAGAGTACCGAAACCGATGTCGTGACGGCCGGTGATCGCGCGGTGGAGCGGCTGGTCCGCGAGCGGCTGGCCGAGCTGCGCCCCGGCGAGTCGGTGCTCGGCGAAGAGGAGGGCGGGGAGGAAGCGCTCGAGGGACTGCGCTGGGTCGTCGACCCGATCGACGGCACGGTCAACTACCTGTACGGGTTCCCCTGGTACTCGGTGTCGCTGGCCGCGCAGGTCGACGGGCGTTCGGTGGCCGGCGCAGTGGTCGAGCCGGTGTCCGGGCGGGTCTGGAGCGCCGCCCTCGGGCACGGCGCGTTCCTGGACGGCCAGCGCTTGCGTGTCTCGGCCGCCGACCGGCTAGACCTGTCGCTGATCGGCACCGGCTTCGCCTACGACGCCGAGCGCCGCAAGGCGCAGGCGGCGGTCGTGGGCGAGCTGATGGGCCAGGTGCGCGACATCCGCCGCGCCGGCGTGGCGTCGCTGGACCTGTGCGCGGTCGGCGCCGGCTGGCTGGACGGCATGTACGAGGTCGGCTTGAAGCGGTGGGACTGGGCGGCCGGTGCGCTGGTCGCCGAAGAGGCGGGTGCCCGGTTGCGGCTGCCCGAGCGCGGCACCACCGACGGCCTGGGTGACGAAATGCTCATCTGCGCCGCGCCCGGCATCACCTGGTTGACCGATGCGATGGAGCTGCCGGTCGGTGCCCCGGTACGCCTCGACGAGCTAATCCACCCGCGGATCGAACCGGAGATC